>DATHJP010000057.1:0-4573 GCA_035489695.1 Terriglobales bacterium | reverse complement strand
AGCGGCGCGTTGCACGAACAGGGCGACCGCCGGACACTGGGACAGGATCTCCGGCCGAGACACCCACCGCGGATCCGGCAGCGCCAGCGGCGGAACCGGAAACTCATGTTCTCCGTACACATGCAGCGCGGCGCGACTGGTTACGAGGATTTTGAGATTGGGACTCGTGGCCAGGAGTTCTGACACAATCGGGGCGGCCTGAATCAACTGCTCGAAATTGTCCAGCAGGAGCAGCATTGGCTTGCGGGATGACTCTTGTAAATTTTCCTTGAGTATTTCGAGGGAGGACCGAGTTCCCGCCTCGCGGATCCCCAACGTTTGAACGATCACAGGAGCGATCAAGCCCGAGTCCTTTAGCGACGCCAGCGGAATAAAATGCGTACCGCCTGGAAAGTGCTCGACTACGTCGCTCGCCACCTGAACCGCCAGGCCCGTTTTGCCGATCCCCCCGGGACCGGTGACCGTGACTAGTCGCACATCCTGGCGCAGCAGGAGTTCTTTGGCGGCAGCTACTTCCTTCTCGCGCCCCACAAACCTGGTCCGCTGCACAGGAAGGTTCGTCGCGCGAGTCTCAACCTCCCCAACCTTCTTCCCCGAGACGCGGTCGAAAGCGGGAACCAGTGTCGTCCAAAGTTTCTGCCGAAAAGCGCCGGAGATCTCGGTCGCGTTCGGGGGAGCGGGACTTACCTCGGTCACGGGCGCAACAAACCGGTATCCTTTGCCAGAAACGGTTTGCACGAAGCGCGGCTCCTCTGCGTCGTCCCGCAGCACCTGGCGGATCTTACTGATGGCCCCATTGATGCTGTTGTCGGTATCCACGAAGACGCCTTTTCCCCAGATACGCTCAACGATCTGCTCCCGCGTGACCAACTCTCCTCGGCGCTCCATTAGTAAAAGCAGCAGTTCCATAGCGACGGGTTTTAACCTCAGGGGGATTCCCGCAGAGCGCAGTTCGTAGGCGCGCACATTCAGCTCGAGGTCATCCCCGAATCGGAAGGTGCTCGGCGCTGCGATGGGATCGGACGCCAAAGGCTTGACCTCAATGGGCAGAATTCTACATGCATTCCATCGTTTTTGAAACAAGTCGTTTTGGATCAAACGTTTGCACGCTAATGTAAATTTAACAAAACACTAAGTTCTTGAGTATTGCCTGGAACGTGAAGTTGAAGCACCATGCGCGTGGTATGCAAGAAAAAAACAGAGAGGAATTGAGGCACACCATGAAATCTGGCACATATTTGCTTTCCATGTTTCTCGCAATTTCAATGTTTTGTTGCGTGGTAGCGGCCCAACAGGGCGCAACCACATCATCCTCGCCGACCATCCCTCGGGCGGTGAACTTCTCAGGCAAGACAGTCGACACACAAGGCAAGGCCATGTCCGCAGCGCTTGCGCAAGAAAATCCGCCAAGTCTCGCACAGATCGTGGCCTTGGACGAATGCGATCCGGCCACCTTTAATGCCGCGCTTGGTGCTGACTTCTGCAAGAACGTGGCACTCGGAGCATTCACGACGTTCGACGACTTATTTGCGGAGGCAGCCGCTGGAACTCCGGACCCGAAGTGGGACTTCGAACCTGACACACTCAGCATCAAGAAAGGAACCGCTCTTACCGTCGTCGACCAGGGCGGCGAGCCCCACACCTTCACCGAGGTGGCGCAGTACGGTGGAGGCTTTGTAGAAGGGCTCAATGGGGGAGAGCCCACGGTTCCCGAGTGTGCCGGCGGCTTTGCGACCCTCGGGGTAGCCAAGACTCGAATCCTTCAAGGCAGCCATGTCGAGATCACCGGTCTGTCGAAAGGTACACATCGTTTTGAGTGCTGCATCCATCCTTGGATGCGGGTGAAAGTCGAAGTGAAATGACTCGTGGTGCGCGAGAGAAAGAGAGCGCGAGCCAGGCCCTGGAAGAGCCAGATATCGCGGAGGAGAGGGCTAACGGAACCGGACGGATTGAAACCGAAGAAAGGAGGATCGTATGAAACTCAAGACCAGAATCTTCTGTAAGAAGCAATACTCGCGGCAAGAACGGCTTCGAATACAGCAGCGCAACGAAACGTTCCTGCTAGTGGAGGCGGCACAAATCAGCGTGCGATGCGATCCCGATTGGCTTCAATTAAGGCGATCTTCATCCGTTCACCATTGTCAATAAATCATAGGGAAGCACAGTGCGAGTCGCACAGCTTTTCCGGTTACCGTCGCAAAGGACGCGCAAAATGAAAAATCCTTGGATCGTTCGCTCTTTCCACTCGTTCTTACTTGTATTGCTCGCTACAGCAGCGCAGGCCCAAATGATCGATAACACGCAGGCGCCTAACACCGCCAAAGCGGGCATCAACAAATCACTGCTGGACGAAGTCGGCGCAGGACGGGGAGACGTGATGACGCCGGGATCGTCGGTCTTCATCATTAATCGTGACCCCTACCGCTCCATACGGCGCGGACGCCAGCTCTTTCAGCGCAAGTTTACCCACCTGCAAGGGCAGGGGCCGAACGAAAAGGACGGAGTCGGCGATATCAACACTGACATCGCCATCGGCGCGGGCCTTTCCGATAGCTGTGCCCTGTGCCACGGGCGTCCCCGCGGTTCGGGAGGTGTCGGAGGAAACGTCGTAACCCGTCCTGACAGCCGCGACGCGGGACACCTTTTTGGCCTCGGCCTCAAGGAAATGCTGGCCGACGAGATCACCACCGATTTGCGGAACACCCGCGACCTGGCGATTGCGAAAGCGCTGCAGACGCATCGTGCTGTCAGCATGAAGTTAGTGAGCAAGGGAATCAATTACGGGACGATTACCGCCAATGCCGACGGATCGGTCGATACGTCCAAGGTCGCGGGAGTGGATGCCGATCTGCGCGTCAAACCCTTTTTCGCGGAAGGCAGCACCATTTCGATTCGCGAGTTCGTGGCTGGCGCGCTGCACAACGAGATGGGGATGGAGGACTCGACCGATCCCGATCTGCTCGCGGCCAGCACCGGAGGCCGCGTGGTAACTCCTTCGGGAATGGTGCTGGACGGTTCCAAGGACAAGATTAGTCCGCCCCCTGCACCCGATGACGATGGAAACGAGATAGATCCCGCACTTGTGGATCATCTTGAGTTCTACCTGCTTAACTACTTCAAACCGGGTCACTACATTCAGAACACCGTTACGGACAGAGGCCGCGCGGTTTTTGCCAAAATAGGCTGCTCTTCTTGCCACGTTTCTGACCTGACCATTAACCACGACCGTCGTGTGGCCGACGTGGAGACCGTATATGACCCGTTACACGCGGGGTGCACACAAGATGGCTACAGCCTATGCCCTTTTAACAATATGTTTGCTACCGCCACCACCCTCTATCAGGACGTGAACGATGGCAGCGGTTATCCGGACCTGAAGCTGCCCTTGGGAAATTCGTTTGTGGTCAAGGACATCTTTACGGACTTCAAGCGCCACGACCTGGGCCAAAACTTCTACGAGCGGAACTGGGACGGATCGATCCAGACCACGTTCCTTACTCGTGCGCTATGGGGTGCAGGTTCGACCGGACCCTATGGTCATGACGGACGTAGCATTACGCTGAACGACGTCATCCTGCGGCATGGTATGGAAGCGAAGAGCGCGCACGACGCCTTCGCTGCGCTCAACGCCAACGACCAGACCGCTCTGATTACTTTTCTGAACTCGCTGGTGCTGTTCCCGCCGGACGATACCGCGTCTAATCTAGATCCCGCGGTTCCAGGCACAACTAATTTCCCGCAGTTTGGGCACGGGAGCATCAAGCTGACAGTATTGTTTAACGATCCGACCGATCCGGAGTAGGACTTCGGGGAGTAGGCTAAACACGCGGGCGCACACTTTTGGGGCTCGGCTGCAAGGCGGTGGAAATACTCCCGCAACAATACACCCACAACAGCCGAGGCCACAGCGTGCCGCTTATCCTTCCCGCCGACGGTTGGAAACCTGATCCACGTTGTTTGAGATTACTAGGGTAGGACAGTTTTGTTTCCTTGTCTTCCCTACCCTGTGGGATGCGACAGAAGCCTCAAGAACTCCGCTAAAGCGTGGTCCCACCCTGCACTGTCCCTATGAGAAAGGCGAGCCAAGGGGCTCGCCTCATGACACTTTCGATGTTGTTAGGCAGCCTTGCCAGCTGTGATCTTGTGGCCGGTTGAGGTATGGACATCGAACGTGCGCACAACTGGTTCCGCTTCGAGCAGGGGCTGCAGAGTTTCGCGAACATTGTTGTACTGGCCCCGCTGGTAACGCTCTGCGTCCTCTCTCGTCTTCCAAAAGCTGATCGCCAAGACGCGATTCGAGTCCGCGTCTGAGACGAGAAGAATCTCATCCACAAACCCCGGTTGTTTTTCAGGATCGGTACTATCTTCTCGTTGATGGCGCTGGAAAGTTCTCTTGATTTACCTGTTTTGCTAACCAATTCCACTGCGCGTGTAAACATGGATGCGCTCCTTTCGTTCGGTTAGTAGGTGAACGTACACTGTCGCGGGCCCGACGACGGAGGGTGGCGCTGACGAAACCCAGCTTACCCCTAGCTGAAGTGGGGGGCAATTGTGGCGAGAACCGAATCAGGTT
>DATHJP010000056.1:0-2908 GCA_035489695.1 Terriglobales bacterium | reverse complement strand
AAAGGGTCAACTCCCCCCCGCGTTCAACCGCCGCCGATGTGCTGCGGAGTGGAAGGGAAACCGCTACTCAAATCGGAAGCTTCGAGAGCAGTTGTGCTGGAAACCAAGGGTGCCAATGGAAAAGGCGATGGAGGCGTTTCTGGGCCAGTTCGATCGCGGCGGCGAGGACAGGGACCAGAAGTCAGATGTCAGAGGTCAGATGTCAGAGGACGCAACTCAGACGCCGGATGTCAGCGGTCAGAAGTCGGTTTTGTCGTTGTAACGATTTAACGATTCAACGTTGTAACGCCTTACAAGATGCTTCGCATTGCTATAGCCGGTTGCGGCAAGGTCGCCGACCAACATGTGCAAGCCATCCATCGCATTCAGGATTGCAAGATCGTGACCCTTTGCGATCGGGAATTGCTCATGGCCAAACAACTAGGTGAACGCTTCGGAATTATCGCATGTTTTTCCGATCTGAAAGAAATGCTGCGGACCGCTTCTCCCGATGTCGTTCACATTACCACCCCGCCACGGAGCCATTATTCGCTTGCCAAACAATGCCTCGAGTCGGGCTGCCATGTCTATCTTGAAAAACCTTTCACTGTTACGGCCAGCGAGACAGAGTCGTTAATTCAATTGGCTGAAAGTTGCGGCTTAAAAATAACCGTCGGTCATAATTACCTATTCACTCTTGAAATGCTCGAGATGCGCCGGCTTGTGAGCGACGGATTTCTGGGCGGACGGCCGATCCATCTCGAGAGCTATTGGTCATACGACCTCGGAGACACGAGTTACGTGGCGCCAATGCTCGGGAATCGCAACCATTGGGTGCGCCAGCTGCCGGGGCAGCTACTTCATAACATTATCAGCCACGGAATTGCTAAACTGGCTGAATTTCTTAATGATGAGGTGACAGAAATTGTTGCCACAGCTCATCAAAGCGAGCAACTCCGAAGCCTTGGCGCACAAGAAGTCCTGGATGAATTGAGGGTCCTGATGCGAGACACGAGTGGCACGACGGCATTTTTCTGCTTCTCTACTCAGGTTAGAGGACTTAACCAACTCCGCGTTTACGGGCCGGCCGGTTCGGTTACTGCGGATATTATCACCGGAAGTTTCGTTCGAAATATAAACCGCTCGTACAAGAGCTATCTGACTTATTTTATCCCACCATTAAGGAATGCTAGGGAACATTTTAGGAACGCAAGCCGCAACATCATCAATTTTGCGCGCAGACGCCTCTATCAGGACTTTGGAATGAAGGAACTGATTGAACGCTTCTACAACAGTATCCGTCTGGGAAGCGAACCGCCGATTCCGTACCGAGAAATTATCTTAACGGCCCGGGTGATGGATGAGATCTTTGCCCAAATCTATCCCAGCGAAGCGAGAAAGCCGCTAACTCAGGTGAATCGGGCCTCGGCGGATATCCGACTGTGGTCCGCGATTCAGTAAGCGGCACAACCTCTAACTTCTGAGTCTGCGCCAATGAATTACGTTCTCATAACGCCCGCGCACAATGAGGCTGCTTTCATTGAAAAGACTCTTGCCTCTATGGTCGCGCAGACGCGGTTGCCTGAGCGCTGGGTAATTGTGGACGATGGCTCGACGGATGGCACCGCGGAGATTGTCCGGGGTTATGCCAAGCAATTTCTCTGGATCGAGCTTCTCCAGCGTTTACAGCGCCAGGACCGGAGTTTTGCTGGGAAAGTGCAGGCATTCAATGCCGGATTCGAACGGGTTACCTCGCTTTCCTTTGATGTGATCGGCAATCTGGACGCGGACCTTTCGTTCGATCCTGAGTATCTGGAGTTTTTGATGCGGAAATTCTCGGAAGATCCCAAGCTTGGTGTAGCTGGGACTCCATTTGTCGAAGATGATGGTTATGACTCAGCGCGGGACAGCTTTGAGGGTGGGAATCATGTTGCTGGCGGATGCCAGCTCTTCCGGAGGGAGTGCTTTCAAGAAATTGGTGGCTATATCCCCAACCACGCCGGCGGGATTGACTGGATTGCCGTCACGACAGCGCGGATGAAAGGATGGAGAACACGATCCTTTCTTGAGAAACGGTTTCATCACTACCGGACGCTCGGCACGGCAGGAAGGAGCAGTGTGGCAGCCAGCTTTTCCTACGGCGAAAAGGATTATTATTTAGGCGGTTCACCTTTGTGGCAGCTCTTTCGCGTCGCCTACCGCGCGACAAAGCACCCGGTTGACGGCGTGGCCTTGCTTGCTGGCTACGGCTGGTCCGCCATGCGGCGCACCAAGCGCGCTGTAACCCCGCAGTTGATGCATTTTCATCGACGGGAGCAGATGAAAAAGCTGAAAACTATTTTTCGCACTCTTCTAAGATTCAAGAAGGTGAACAGCTTCCGAGTCGCAATGGAGCGGTAGTAAATCTCAGCAATCAGCAGTCAGAAATCGCAAAGAACGCAGATATGGCGCAAACAATGGAACTCAATTCACTCAAGGAAGCCGACCCTTTCTTCCGCGAGTACACATCGCAGGAAGCGATCTTGAAATATACCACGGCTACTGCCGGCTTTGGGATTAGTTATCTTCTCGATCACGACTACAAGACGGTTTATCTCGAAGCGATTAAACGTCTGCCTCAACAGGTCGGACAAGATGGAATTCGGATGCTGGAATTTGGTTGTGGCGGCGGGATGAACCTATTGCACCTGGTCTCGGTTTTGAGCCATGATGGCTTCAACGTCGCGAGCGCTATCGGCACGGATTTTTCTCCTGTGCTGATTCAGGCCGCGAATAAGGAAGCACAAGACTACCTTACCCAGTGGGAACTAAGTCGCGTTCAATTTTGCGTGGCCAAGAACGAGACATTGATCGAGGACATGTCGGCGCGTTTGGGCCAGGAGCTATCGAAACTTGAGAACTCCTTTCACTTCATTATCGGAGTTAACAC
>DATHJP010000055.1:0-3637 GCA_035489695.1 Terriglobales bacterium | reverse complement strand
ACGCCAGATGCGCGCGGAGTGGTCGCGACGCCCCTGAAAGTGCTCGTCGAGAAGCCGGCGAACGCCATTGGCATTGAAATACCCACGCTGCAGAGTTCGGGGCTCCAGCAGTGTGGTTAGCACGAGGCCTTTCAACTCATTGCGAATCCAATGAACCAGGGGAAGCGCGAACCCCTGCTTATGGCGATAGAGCGCTTCTCGCGGAACCCCAACGCGCTCGGCCAGTTTCCTGAAAATATATTTCTGTTTGTTCCCGCGCATCTTCCACTCCGGAGGCAGCCCCGTGACCCACTCCAGAAAGAGGTGATCGAGAATGGGGACGCGCACTTCGAGCGATGTCGCCATGCTCATACGATCTACCTT
Organism: Terriglobales bacterium; assembly: GCA_035489695.1. Lineage (GTDB taxonomy): Bacteria > Acidobacteriota > Terriglobia > Terriglobales > Acidobacteriaceae > 40CM-3-55-5. The sequence goes on along the minus strand of DATHJP010000055.1, from coordinate 3,274 downwards.
GGTCAGAATGTCGCCCGCGAGATAAGTCTTCGTGTCGAGGTAAAGCAGTTGGCTTACCGGATCATGTGCGGGAGCTCTATCGAGATATCCGCGAAACGTGCTGAACGGATCCGCGCTGCCCAGAGCCGCAGTCCGGAAGTCATCAGAAAGCAAACTCATCTCCCGATCGAACGACTGCAACGACACTCCTTCCATGTATCGTTCCTGCCAAGGCAGCGAAATGCTGTAGGCAAGATTGCGAGCGGGCAGACTGTACGGAAGTCGCGGGTGAACTTGTTCGCGATACCAGCGTCCGGCCCATCCCGGAATCCAATCGAACGCCCGTTCTTGCAGATGAATACGGTAGCGTTCGTAGCCGGCAAAGGCTTCATCGCCTCCATCTCCGGACAACGCCACCGTGACATGCTGCCGTGCCAGGCACGAAATGTAATAAGTAGGCAGCATCGACGAGTCGCCGAAAGGCTCTTCCAACGACCGTGTCAGTGTCTCTACGGTCTGAACCACGTCGGGATCGAGAATCAACTCCTGGTGCTCGGTGCCAAACCGTTCCGCAACCAGACGCGCATAGGGAGCTTCGTTGAACTCGGTGTGCTTAAATCCAATCGAGAAAGTTTTAACCGGACCAGAACTGGCCCGCGCCATGAGCGCCACGACCGTCGACGAATCAACGCCCCCGCTCAGCAAGGCTCCGAGAGGAACGTCAGCGATCAAGCGAATGCGTACCGCTTCCGCCAGCCGATATTCCATTTCCTCCAGACATTCCTCTTCGCTGCGCGGCGGATGCGTACCATACTCTGGCAGATCCCAATACTTGCGTACTCGAATCTCACCGTCCTCAAATTCCAACAAATGTCCGGGAGGCAATTTGTGAATGGAGTGAAACGCCGTGGCGGGATCCGGAATATATCCGAAATACAGGTATTGCCATAAAGCACGTTGATCGACGGATGCCAGTTCCGGCTCGGCGGCGAGGATTGCCTTGATTTCCGATCCGAAGAGCAGCCGTCCATCCGAAAAAGCATAGTGCATCGGCTTGATGCCAAGACGGTCGCGAGCCAGCAACAAACGCCGGCGTCGCTCGTCATAGATGGCAAACGCGAACATGCCTCGCAGCTTGAGGACACAATCCGATCCCATGTCCTCATAGAGGTGAACAATCACCTCGGTATCGCTATTGGTGGAGAAGCGGTGACCGTTGCGTTCCAACTCGGCGCGAAGTTCGCGAAAGTTATAGATCTCTCCGTTGAAAACTATCCATACGGAGCGGTCTTCGTTGAATAGCGGTTGATGTCCTCCGGGCAGATCGATAATGCTGAGACGCCGCATGCCCAGCCCCGCACCGTCTTTGACCAGAATGCCTTCATCGTCGGGCCCCCGGTGCACGATGCTTTCACACATCCGATGGATCGTGGCGGAGTCAACCCCTCCGGGTACCGCACTGACGATGCCCGCGATTCCGCACATATCTAGCCTTTCACTACCAAGTGTGACGCACGACGGCGGTGAGACTCGGAGGATGCTGCACTGGCGCGTTTCAAGCGATTACATTCCTGCGCGTCACAAGCTGCCAGAACTATGTTGACCATTCCGTGTGCCGACACAAAAGAGTTTCCCGCCTTTCTTGAGCGCTCTTCATCAGGTTGCAAAGAGATTTCCGTATCGGACCCCGACAGCCTCCCGCTGAAACGGGTCCATGCCACGACAGTGCAGCTTGATGAATAACCAATCTGGCCATCCCGAAACATACATGTTCCCTGTTTCCAGCGTGTCGAGTCGGAACTAGCGCTCGAGTCGAAGCGGTCGCTCCGATGCCGCCGTGCTGACGCCCTTTTGTTCTTTCACAATCGCCAGCAGGACCGCCGTGTAGGACACTGCAAAATACGGGAAATATTGATAGGCCTCTGGGGCAAAAAGCGCTCCCACAAGAAAGCCGACGAGTGAACTGTGCAATGCTCCGGCGAAAAGTTCAATATCCGGATCAGCCTTCGCTGCCCGCTTCAAACGCCTGAGATTATCGAATCCGCGCCAGAAAAACATGAGGTACAGGATTAGGGCTGGAATTCCCCCTTCGACCGTCAGTTGCAAATATGCCACGTGGACTTCTCGCCAGGCTCCCGAGTAAGTGTTGAAGTTCCCCATCCCAATTCCCAAAAGCGGGTATTGCGCAATCCCCTCCAGACTGCGGACGATGAGAATTCGGCGCTGCTCGAAGGAACCGTGCGCACTTCGCTCAAAACCTGTATCCAAATCTTCACCTGACATGGCGAAAAAACGATCCTTGAGTCGCTCGCCACTCCCTACTCCTGCAACAATCAAAACCACGACCGCAGCAACAACCAAGTGCAGGCGCCGTTTCTTGATGGCGAAGTGCCAGAGGCAGAGCGGGATCACGACTAATAGAGTGATGAACCCTCCCCGGGAAGCGGTCGAAAACAGGACAGCAGCCATCATGAACACAGCGATCACCCACACTAATTTGCGCGGAATGCTGCGCGTCCGCAGCATGAACGCGAGACAAAAGGCAGCGACAGAACAATGGCAAATGCCAAGTCATTGGGATTCGAATAAATACCGCCCAGAACCCCGCGCAGCCGGTAATGAGAGTGGCTCTTCAGAATAGAGACAACCGAAATCACTGCAACCGAAGCAGTCTCAATAAACATTATGCGACGAAGCCGGTCAAGGTTGGTGATGACCAAGAAAGTCAGCACCCAGGCAAAAAGAACTTTGGAAAAATCCAGAGTTCGGGAAAAAGCGCCGCCCCTCCACACCGGTGAAAGCACCGCAGAGATGAAAAGCAGCGCAATCATCAATAGCAGATAAAGGGATTCTCTCGGAAGGCTTTGGAGACCTCGCCGGGAGCGTCCCCTGCTGAACACAAAGCCGAGAAGGGCAAGTACGCCAGTGATCTTCGCCAGCGGGATGACATGCAGGCCCGGAATCCAATCCTCAGGCCGCGCACAATAGACCAGGAAAAAAAGTGTCAGGCAGAAATAGGCTCCGCCGAGGGGCTCGCGCACAGGCTGCTCTTTGTGCAGAATGACTTCTGAGGTAGCCAGATGGTTTCCCCTTGCTTCGCCGGCTCGCGACAACACCCGAGATTCTGGACCTCCGCTGCGTATCGGCATTAGGCCTCAGTGGCAGAAACATACTGCCCACGCATCATAGGAACACCGCCGGCCAAAGAGCCCAGCACCGAGAGAAACTTTTCGCTTATGGCGGCCCAATCATACTTGGCGGCCAGCGCCGCGGCAGATTGCTCGTAACGTCGGCG
>DATHJP010000054.1:0-2097 GCA_035489695.1 Terriglobales bacterium | reverse complement strand
GGTGATATCATCTCTTCCGTTCGTGCGGCGTCCGAAGAAGCGCGAAAGCCGGTTTTCTACATCGGCCAATTCCATTGGCTCCCAACGGGTAAGCGTATTGATCATTGCGTAGTGTTCCTTTCCTGTGCGGCGGTAGGTTATTGGGGCTGCGTCCCCGTCCGCCACCTCCCGGGAGCGCAGCAAGCCTTGCTTCTTATCTTCGGGCCGATAACACTGCCGTGCCGGGTAACTTAGGTAACCTTTTTCCAATCACGCCTCTCGCTTTCGCGAGAGTCTGAACGAGTATGGAGTTGCGATCATAGATCGGTGGGGAAAGAATTTACGTGAAGCGCGCCGCCACGGAAACAATACTTGGCTCTGTCGTCGAAAAGCCGCTTCTCCGTTTGCATGCCGCCCCCCGCATCGAGGCATTCTGGATAGCGGTGCAGCGCGTGATCGGAGCAGTCCTGCCTGGTTCCTTGGTCGGTCTGACCCTGCAGCACCATCCGATTTTTCCACTCATCGCCAAATGGTCGCGACCGATTCTGAACGGCTCCTTCAATGCCGGGCCAGTCGAGACCTATCTGAGCAAGCATCCTCGCGGCCGCCGGTTTGTCCGCGCCAGTGATGTCTTTCCCAAGCGCGACGCCATGATGCGGTCGGATTTTTATCGCAAATACATGGCGCCGCAGAAGCGAGTCCATGCCATTGGCCTCTTCTTTTGGCAACGCCAAAGGCTCCTCGCCATCATTGTAGTCATGCGGACGGCGAAACAGGGTGACTTCACCTCGGTGCAAACGAAGTTGCTCCGCCACCTCTACCCGCAGTTTGAGACGGCGCTGCGCCGGCTGCATTCCCTCGAACGTGAACGTGCCACACGGAGCGCACTCGAAAGCTTTTTGAGTCGGCTGCCACTGCCGACGATGCTTCTGCGCTGGAATCTGCGGCTGGTTTATCAGAACCAAGCAGCGCGCGAGTTTTGCAATTTGTGGGCGGTGGGGCCGGAATTGGCGTCGCTCACCAAAGCTGATAGACCGGTGCCGGCTGAGATTCTCGACCGATGTCGCCGCCTCAAGAAGGAATGGCGAGAATCATCGCAATTGGCCACACCTCGGTTGGTTCTGCGGCAAGAGGTCATTCATCATTCCAAATGGTCGTTCCTGCGTGCGACCCTTAGTATGAGACAACTCAGCATGGGCAGCCTGGCTCGACCGCATTTTCTAATTGAATGCGAGGAATTAGGTCGCCCCGCCAGACACTTGCCGCACCTGGTCCGTCTCACTCAACGCGAACAGCAATTGACCGGACTGATCTGTGACGGCCGGAGCAACCAGGAGATCGCGGACGAAGCCGGATTAAGCGTTGCCATGGTCAAGAAGCATCTTCATTCCATCTTCCACAAACTTGAGGTCCCGAGCCGCAGCCGTTTGATGGCCCTTATGCGCTAAGGCAGTAAGTCGCAGTCGTGCGGGTTCGCTTGTTGAAACGATCGCCTTACCGCTGCGACTTGGCTGCGTGCTTGCCCAATTTTTTCAACAACCGCTGCAAGGTCAGCCGTTCCTTTTTTGAAAGGACGCTGACCGCATTTTCCATCGCCGCGGCATGTTCGCGAAACCCACGAATGATCAGCGCCCGTCCCTTCGCGGTCAGTTCAACCTGCCGCACCCGCCGGTCGTGGGAGTGCTCCTTGCGCGCAACCAGCCCTTTTTTCACCAGTCGATCAACGGCCACGCTGATTGAACCGGGCGTAAGCCAGACCTTAGGGCCGATCGTGTTCACGGGAAGCGGGCCCTTGTGCAGGAGGACTTCCAGGACGCGGAAATCGGAGTCGCCCAGCTCTGTCCGCTTGATGCTCCCGGCCGCGTGGGGGACTACCGCTTGAAAGGCTTTCATGAAAACGAGCCAGACATGCACGCCGGAGGCGTCCTGCTTTTTGGTGGTTCGTTTCGCTTTCATCGAAATTACGACTTGACGCCAATTATATTGATGTCAATATACTTTAAGTCAAGTAAACAATCTTAATATGAAAACTACCACTGTCATCGCCCGTTTCCTTCTCGGCCTGATCTTTTTCACGTTCGGACTGAACGGCTTCCTTCACTTCATTCCCAGCTCTCC
>DATHJP010000053.1:0-14401 GCA_035489695.1 Terriglobales bacterium | reverse complement strand
ATAACGTCCGAAATTCTGCGCTGGGCTGCCTGGTAATTTTGGCGGGGATACCAGTTTTCTACGCTTTTGCCCGGCGCCGCACCGCCTGACTTCAGCAAACCCCGTTCAATCTGCTCCTTTTTCGGGCGATTTCCGCTTTCGAAATTCTATCGGTTACCAAAGTACAAGGACGGCGGACACATTTACCCCCTGCCCTATCTCCCGTAACTTAAAACTTCCACCCGGCGCATTCTCCCCAGGCTCGGGTTCCCTCGTTGGAGCTATGCATGGCTACGCCTACCAACTTTAAGTTGGGCCTCTTGCCGGAGCGCCGGATGGACTGGCGCACGCTGGCCAGCAGCTATGGCTTCGTGATTCTGTTAATCGTGCTTCTGATTAATATCGGATTCATATGGCCGGAGCGGCTGCAGTTGGCACAGAAATATCACGTGACCGAAATCATTCCGATGCCTAGTCTGCAGCCGAAAGCTTTAAAGCCGAAGACGCCTCCCCCTGTATTGCACGCCAAGCTGCTGCCTAAGGCGCCGGTATTTCCCACGGCAAAGCTGGTTGTGCCGCGAGACATCCGCACTCATCCGCAACAACCTGACATCGCGCCTCCTAAGGTCGTGATGAACAATTTCGAACCCACAGTGTTGAAGCAGGTATCAGGGGCGCGCCCCACGCTGATTGTGCACACCGGCCAGTTTGGCAGTTTGGCCGTCCCCACGGTCAACGCGCCGATTCAGAAAGTGCAGACCGGCGGCTTTGGCGATCCCAATGGCATCCCGGGTCAAGGCAAGCCCAACGCTCGCCTGACCATGGCCAACACCGGTTCGTTTGATCTGCCTCCTGGCGCGGGTACGGGAAACGGTACAGGCGGAACAAAGGGGATCAAAGGAACCATTGCCAGCACAGGTTTCGGCAACGGAATCGCGCAGGCCGGACAAGGGGACGGTCGCGCCAACGGACGTGGCTCTGGCGGAATCCAGACGGCTGGTTTTGGCGCCCAGCAGGTCACTCAAGGCGGAGTGAAGCCGCAGCAGCCGGTCGACAGCGGGCCGCCCACTACTTCGGTTGAGATCACTTATAAACCGAATCCCATTTATACGGACGAAGCACGCCAGCTCAAGCTGGAAGGAGAAGTTTTGTTGGAAGTGATGTTTGGAGCGAACGGGCAGTTACATGTGAATCGGGTGGTGCGTGGCATGGGCCACGGCCTGGATGAAGCCGCCACCGTGGCCGCTGGCAAGATTCGCTTCAAACCTGCTTTACGAAATGGTTCGCCTGTAGATTCCACGGCAGTCGTACACGTGGTTTTTCAGTTGGCTTATTGAACTTGGATTAAGAACTTGGATCAGAAAAAAGAGAGGACCAGAGTTATGCGCACTTCGAAATTGACTGTCACCGCTTGCCTGCTGATTACGCTGAGCGCTGTGGCGCAGCAGACACCGGGACCATCATCGGCATCGACAACGCCGGCATCGCAGCCGGCAACTTCGCAAACCTCGCAGCCCGCAGCTCCGCCCACCACCATGGATCAGGTGGTTGACCGCACCATCGAGCGCGAGCACGGCCTGATGGATTACCTGAAAAGCCGGACGCCGCTGGTGGAGACTTATCTCCAAAACTTGAAGCTTGATCCGCAATTTGGGCCGGTGCCCAGTCAAGATCACTACTTTCTCGGTCGCATGGATATGGGAGAGAGTCTGGACCGGCGCGACTACTTGTCCAAAGATTCGAATTTCCAGAACCGGCTGATGGGCGGATTCACCAAGCTGTTCAAGTTCGAATACAAGCCTCTGGGCTTCTCCTGGATGGTTTTCGCTGACCGCCAGGACTTCGACCGCGACCACTACGATTTTCGCTACGTGCGCCGCGAGTTTCTCGGCGATGTCCGCTGCATAATCTTCGATGTCACCCCTAAGAAAGATGCCGGCAAAGGCCGCTTCCTGGGTCGCATTTGGGTGGAAGATCAGGACTACAACATCGTGCGCCTGAACGGAACCTACGCCCCACAACCGAAAACTGGGTACTTTTTCCATATGGACAGCTGGCGTCTGAACCTGATTCCCGGCTATTGGCTTCCGGCTTACATCTACAGCGAAGAAGGCGACTTCAGCTATGGGTCCAAGGACAAAATGGCGTTCAAGGCCCAGACCCGCATATGGGGCTATGACCTGAAGAAAAATGACAAAGAAGACGAACTCACTCAGATTCGAGTGGACTCGGTGAAAGATGAAAGTGCTGCAGCGGCAGACGCTTCCCCGCTACAGGCCGAGCGCGAGTGGCTCCAGCAGGCAGAAGACAATGTCGTTGAGCGCTTGCAGAATTCGGGTTTACTCGCTCCCGAAGGTGAAGTGGACAAGATTCTTCAGACGGTAGTCAACAATCTGCAAATCACCAACAACATCGAATTGTCTCGCCCGGTGCGGACGCGGGTGATGCTCACTTCGCCCCTGGAAACTTTCAGCGTGGGCAACACCATCGTCGTAAGCCGTGGCCTGATCGACGTGCTTCCTGACGAAGCCAGCTTAGCCATGGTACTGTCGCACGAACTCTCGCACATCGTCCTAGGTCACAACCTGGGCAGTAAGTTTGCCTTCAACGATCGCATGCTCTTTTCAGACGAATCGACGTACGGGAATTTCGGTTTCCGACACGTGCCCGAAGAAGAAATCGCTGCTGATAAAAAGGCGATGGAGATGCTTAAGAGTTCGCCCTATAGCCAGAAACTGGATACCGCTGCATTGTTCCTGAAAGCATTGGCTCTCCGTGGACCGCAGCTTTCCGCGCTGTTGACCGCGCACTTGGGCAACAGTTTCACCGACAAAAAGGGTGGCGTGGCACGTATGGCTGATTTGATGAACTCGGGGCCAGCTCTGGATCTCAGCAAAGTTGATCAGATTGCCGCTCTGCCCTTGGGCGGACGCGTCAAGCTGAATGCCTGGGATGACAAAGTGGAGCTGATCAAAACCGCGCCCGTGGCGATTACGTCAGCACGCGACAAGATGCCTTTTGAAGTCACGCCGTTCTTCCCTCGGCTCACACGCATCAATGCCGGTGGAAACACAGGCAATCCCACAACTGCATCCAATACGGATCAAAAGTAGAAGATAAAACATTAAGTAAAAGTTGCAGTAAGCGAGGCCGGAGCCGGAAGGACTTCCGGGGGTCCGGCCTTCGTATTTTGCGTCACCCTGCGCTTCATTTGGTCGAAGCTGGTGTCCCCGCGTTCCCTGCACCCGTTCCGATTCCTAACCCGTCGCTCACGTGATAATTCGGGTAATTCGGTCGCTTGTACTCCGGCAAGGGATGCTCCTTGAGAAGTTGCATGACCACCGCGACAGCCTTTTCCAGTTGCGGGTCGTGTCCCTGACGCACCGCCGCAGGATCCAAATCCACATCGTAATCTGGTGGAATGCCGTGATTCTCAACTTCCCACTCGCCATTAAGGCCGTAAATTGCGTCCCGCGGCGCCATTACATACCCACCGTCGATCAGCTCGGGATATCCTCCAATGCCGACCAGTCCGCCCCAGGTTCGCTTGCCAACGATGGGGCCGATATTGGATTTGCGGAAATACCAAGGTAAGGCATCGCCGCCCGATCCCGCCATTTCGTTGACGATCATCACCTTCGGACCGTAAATCGCGGCTGTCGGGCTCGACCAATCCGCTCCTTCTCGAGTGACAATCCGGCTCAACAAGGGTCGGCGCATGCAATCAATGATGTAATCAGCCAGCTGTCCGCCTTCGTTGAAGCGCTCATCAATCACCGCGGCCTCTTTTCCCACCTGGGCGAAATAGTAGCGATTGAAATTGTTGTAGCCCGCGCCCGCAGTGTTCGGCACGTGAACATATGCCACTTTTCCGCCAGTCATTTCGTACACTTTGCGGCGATTCCCCTCGATCCAAGCCAGGTTGCGCAGCGTGTCTTCACTTTCGACGGGCACCACCGTGACTTCCCTCGCTCCTTTATCATCCGGATTCGGGCTCACTTTCAGCTGCACTTGTTTGCCGGCAGTCGACTCGAAGAAACTGTAGATGTCGTCGGAAGCACGCAGCTCACGGCCATTGACGGCCAGGATGTAGTCACCCGCCTTTACGTTTACTCCAGGCTGGGTGAGAGGGGCCTGCAGCCCGGGATTCCAATTCTCGCCGTTGTAAACTCGAGCTACACGATAGCGTCCATTTTCAAGCGTGTAGTCGGCGCCCAGAAGTCCACCTTTTACCTTCTTGGATTCAGGCTGATAGCCTCCGCCTACAAACATATGTCCAACCGTGATCTCGCCCAAGGCTTCTTCGAACAGATAGGTCAGCTCTTCGCGTGAGGCGATTCCGTCAAGGTAAGGCTCGTATTTCTTGGCCACCGCCGCCAGGTCGAGACCGTGATAATGCGGGTCATAGAAGAAGTCACGCTCAATGCGCCAAGTCTCGCGATAGATCTGCTTCCACATCGCCCGCGGCTCCACGTACACTTCCATGGCTTCGAGCTTCAGCGGCCCCTCGCCGGGTTTCGGCTTGTCCGTACTCGAAGGAGGGTCTTCGGTGCCGGTGGTGGCCCACTGCTCGTCCTTGCGATAAAGCAATTTCTCGCCGTTGAAAGAAATTGCGAAATCGTTCACGTCTTCTAGAAATTTATCAACCTTGCGCTTGCTCAGATCGAACTTTTGCAAAGTTTGCTTCAGGTTCTGCGAATCTTCTTCAGTGATCACCTCAGGAGCTTCCGCCAAGAATAGAATTCCGGACTTTCCCGGCACCAGGTTCACATAATCCCTGGCCGGAATAGGCAGCGCCAGAATACGTTGTCCGATGTCCTCGATGTCGACGCGCACGACGACCGGCTTGTCACTTTCTTTGTCTTTGTCTTTGTCTTTGCTCTTATCATCCTTAGCTTTGTCGTTGTCAGTATCTTTGCTGCTCTTATCCGCGTCGGTCTTGTCTTTGGTTTTGTCCTTCGACTTCTCTTTCTCCTTCTCGGCAGCTTTTACTTCTTCTTTGACCTTTTCTTCGTCGCTTTCGGGCGCCAGGGGTGAGGGCAGGTCTTTGGCCAAGACAGCGATATAGGCGCTCCGCGTGATGAGGCGGTTATCACTGGACATGTCCCAACCACCACTGACCGCGAGCCCAAGATCGGTGCTGGCGGTGAAGTAGAGATACTTCCCGTTCTTGTCGAAAACCGGGTACAGCGCGTCGCTCATGTCGTCGGTGACTTGAAAGCTCTTACCTTTCTCCAGCGAATAGACGAATATCGCGTGAAGGTGGCTGGGAAGCTGTTTGGCGTAAGCAATCCATTTGCTGTCCGGCGCCCAGTTCTGTCCGAACTGCGGTCCTTCGTAATAGTCGGTATCTACCAACTTGGACGTTCCGCTAGCCACATCGACGAACCACAAGTTCAAACGCTTATCGCTGTAAGCGATTTTCTTGCTGTCCGGCGACCATACCGGCGAATAATAAAAAGACGGTGATTGTCCCAACTTGATGTGCCGCACTTCTCCCAAGCCATTCTGCTGGCGCAGCTGCAGCTCATACTCACCGGGACTATCGGAAAAGTATGCGATCCACTTGCCATCAGGCGACCATGAAGGATCGCGATCGGCCACCGCAGGGCTATGGGTTACGTTGCGAATATCGCCTTTGTCGGTGGGGACGGTGAAAATTTCTCCCCACGCCTCCATCAATGCCCGAGATCCCGTGGGAGAAAGATTGAAGTTGTGAATGCGCTTGGGTTCCACTTTTACAAAACGTGGACGCACCTGAGCGTAGTCTCCGGCCACGCGAACATTAATTGCCTTGGCCTGGTGGGTATTGAGATCATAGAGATGCAGCGCACCGAATTGCTCGATGACAATCGCATCCGGGCCCGATGAAGCAGATTTGAAATCCAACCCGTCGCTCTTCACTACTTCCGATACCTGTTTGGTCGTGGTGTCGTAGGCAAACAAACTCACCGGACCGTTGCGGTCTGAAAGAAAATAGATCGTGTTACCGACCCACATGGGATTGAAGTCGTTGGAATTCTCACGAGGAATTTTGACCACCGTTGAATCCTTAAGGTCGGCAATCCAGATAGGCGTGGTCTGCCCACCACGATAACGCTTCCAAGCCCTCTGCCATTGAGGATGCGGTACATAGGCGAGATGGCTTCCGTCCGGAGACAAAGAGCCCTCTTCGCCGATGGGAAGAGGCAGTTCGGTCGGAAATCCGCCTTCCACCGGCACCGTGAACAGCTTGTCGGCGTAGTGGTAATAGCTGAAGCGACCTGAGCGGAACAAAATTCTTTTACCATCCGGCGTCCAACCGAGAACCTCATCGGCTCCGGGATGGTAGGTCAACCGCTTCGGCTCTCCACCTGCACTGGGCACGACATAGACATCCTTGTTGCCATCGTAATCGCCCGTGAAAGCAACCATCGTGCCGTCGGGTGAGAACAGCGGATCGGTTTCATTCCCCATCCCGGCAGTAAGCCGCCGGGCATCGCCACCATCGCGGCCGGCAATCCACAAATCGCCTCCATAGTTAAAGACAATCTGCGTTTTACTCACCGTAGGTTTGTGCAACAGTAGCGGCGAGTTCGCCTGCGCTAAACAGGTCGTCGCCAATAAACAAATTGAAATCAGAACCCTTCGCATCGCTGGAACTCCTTTATGGTGATCCGAAATCGTAGCGCTGGCGTCCCGCCGGCTCTCCATTCGCGGGGAAAAACGCGATCGGCAATGGTCATTTCTGCGGACGCCCTTTGCCCGGCAGCCCCACGGGATTCTCATGGGTGCGCTCGCGGAAGCCGCCTTTCATCCCGGCGGCCAGCGACACGCTCGACTCGCCAAACTTGTCCCGCAGACGATCCGCCGCTGACAACGCCTGTTTCCAGCGTTCGCGCCGGTCATTCTCAAGCAGGTCACCCTGCTCAGCCTCGCCGTCGAAGGACGACACATGCACTCCAAGCAGTCGCACTTGTGCCCCTTGGCGCCAATTCTTGCGGAACAGTGCGCGGGCCTGCTCGAATATTTCCGTATCGAGCTGCGTAGGTGCGGACAGCGTGTGCGCGCGCGTAATCGTAGTGAAATCTTTGTAACGCAGTTTGATCTGAATAGTGCGGGCGTGCAAACCTCCCTCGCGCAACCGGCGGCCTACCATTTCAGAAAGTCGCATAAGCGTGGATTCCAACTGGTCCTGAGCCGCCGTATCTTCGTTATAGGTGTGCTCGTGGCTGATAGATTTGGGATCAGTGTCCGCCCCAACCTCGTTATCGAACCATCCTCCGGCATCTTCCCCGCGGGATTTGCCCGCCAAGGCCAATCCCCACTTGCCAAATCGTTCTTCAAGGAACGTATCGTCGAAGCGGGACAGATCGCCCACTTTCCGGATGCCAAGCGCATGCAGGTTCTGCTCGGTAACTTTGCCCACGCCGGGAATGTCACGCACGTCGAGCGGGGCCAGAAATCTTGCTTCCTCACCAGGAACAACCCACAAAATTCCGTTGGGTTTCGCTTTGGCTGAAGAAACCTTGGCGATCAATCGTGAGCTGCCAATCCCGATCGAGCAGTTGAGTTGCGTCTCCGCCTTCATTTTGCGATGAAGATGATTGGCCGCGCCCAGCGGCGGACCATGCAGGCGGTCAGTGCCGGTCATGTCGAGGTATGCTTCGTCAACGGAAGCCATCTCCAACAGCGGCGAAAAGGAAGTAAGGACGCTATGCACTTTCTCTGAATATTCGCGATAACGGTCGGGATGCCCGTCCACAAAGACGGCTTGCGGACAGAGTTTCGCGGCGGTACGCAGCGGCATGGCCGAGTGCACACCGAACTTGCGCGCTTCATAAGAGGCCGCCGAAACCACCCCGCGCTCGTGCTGCTGCCCTCCCACCACGACTGGCTTGCCTTTTAGAGAAAGATCGAACAGCTCTTCCACCGACACGAAAAACGCATCCATATCAACGTGGAAGATGGTTTTGAGGAAAGCAACCATGGAAGCGGAGTTACCTGAGGCGGATTGTAGCAGCGCAGGGCCGAAACGTCCGCTGTCTTAAAAGTCAGCTCTTCAGTGCAGCTAGAGTAAAGCTTTGGTGCTAAATGCTAAGTGCCAATTGCTAAGTGCTCAGCGCTTCCTACGCCGCGCTCACCGTCCGAGTTTGCCGCACCCGCTCATAAATTCTTACGTATTCCTTGGCGGACGCGTTCCACGAAAAATCCTTGTTCATGCCATTGCGCATGAGCGTCTGCCACGCGGTCTGATCGCGGAACGCCTGCAGCGCTTGCCGGATCGTAAGCAACAGCGCTTCCCCGCTATATTCCGTGAATTTGAAGCCAGTCCCTTTGCCGGTCCTGGGATCCCAGGGCTCAATCGTGTCGTCCAGGCCTCCGGTCGCACGGACGATTGGAACAGTGCCGTATTTCAAACTGTAGATCTGGTTCAGGCCACAAGGCTCGTAGCGGGAAGGCATGAGGAACATATCGCTTCCAGCTTCGATTTTGTGCGCCAGAGTGTTGTCATAAGCGATCTTCACCGCAATCTTCTGCGGGAATTGACGGTTGAGGCGAAGGAACATTTCTTCATATGGCTTGTCCCCGCTCCCCAGCGCGACCACAATCATCTCTTCGCGGGCCAGCCGGTCCATGATCTGCGAAATAAGGTCAAAGCCCTTCTGCGCTGCAAATCGAGAAACAATTCCGATCACAGGCAGCTTGGTATCAGTTTTGGTTACTCCGAAAGCCGCCAGCAGGTCCTGTTTGCACTTCGCCTTACCGCTCAAATCCTCGGGTGAGTATTTAGCGACGATGAACTTATCCTTCTCCGGACTCCACTCGTCATAATCCACACCGTTGAGGATTCCAGTGACGGTGGACGCGCGATCGCGAAGCACGCCTTCCAGGCCAAAACCGAATTCCGTAGTCTGAATTTCCTGGCTGTACTTGCGACTGACCGTGGTTATGAAATCGGAATACACCAGAGCGCCTTTGAGGAAGTTCACATTTCCAAAAAATTCCATCTTGGAGATAGTGAACAGATCCCAAGGCAACGTGAGTAGCGGCAGAGTGTCGGGCGAGAACAGTCCTTGATATCCCATATTGTGTATGGTGAAGACGGTCGCAGCATCTCGGAGCGCGGGATCTTCCGCATACTGGGTGCGCAACAGAACCGGGACGAGTGCGGACTGCCAGTCGTGACAATGGAATACTTGCGGCACACCAAGGATTTTGGAAGCTTCGATCACCGCGCGAGAAAAGAGGGCGAAGCGCTCCGCGTTGTCCGGATAATCGCCGGCGGAGGTACCATAGAGCGCCTCACGATCGAAAAAGGGAGGATAGTCGACGAAATAGAAGCGCACGCCGGATTGGTTTCCCCCAGTGACTACCGAACAGAAACGATAGCGATCGTCAAATGGTATGGTGATGCTGGGGACAACGGTCTGGGCATCGGTGAGCTTGGTCTGGCGATAGCGCGGGAGATAAACGCTGACCTGGTGTCCCATAGAGGCCAAAGCGCGAGGCAACGCGCCTACGACGTCGGCCAATCCTCCGGTCTTGGAAAAGGGCACACACTCCGAAGCCGCAAAAGCAATATGCATGAAAACGAATCCTCCAAAGTGCGTGCCCTCGCGGCGCAAGCTATCATAGGAACGTGCGATTACAGCACACAGTCCTCCTGCACCCAACTGGACTCGCGGGATGAACTGACAGTCTAAATGCCGGGAAGAAAGAGGGCAATGTGCCAAGAGTCTCTGCTGCGCGTCCCAGCCGGAACGTCCGCCCCAAACTCGGACAACATTTTCTGGTGGATGACGCCGCTGCCATCCGCATCGTCGACGTCCTCGGCGACATTTCGCAAACCACGGTTTTGGAAATCGGACCGGGACGCGGCGCCATCACCGAGCGGCTGGCCAAACGCGCAAGGCGCCTGATCGCCATCGAACTCGATCGAGTGCTGGCCGCACAGCTGCGCATGAATTTCTCTTTGACGCCCAACGTGGAGATCATCGAAGGCGACATTCTTGCCATAGATTTCGATACTTTGTTCGGACCGAAACCTGGAAGCACACGTCCTGGAATGGAATGGAAGCCGGAACCGGTGCGCGTTGTGGGAAATCTTCCCTACTTCATCACTTCGGACATTCTGCTGCGGCTGTTTGAATATCGGCGCTATTTTGACACCATCCTGCTGATGGTACAGCGCGAGGTTGCTGACCGGCTGGTAGCGCGTCCGGGCGGAAGCGAGTACGGATTACTGTCAGCAACGGCTCAGCTCTACGCTCGCGTGGAAAAATTGTTCACTCTCCCCCCGGACGCATTCTCACCTCCACCCAAGGTGCAATCTAGCGTAGTGCGGCTCACCATTGCGTCGCGAGTCGAAAACTTACGCGTCCCCGAGCAGGACTTTATCAACTTTCTCAAACAATCATTCGGGCAGAAGCGAAAAACTCTCTGGAATAATCTGAAATCACAATATCAAGCCAAACAGTTGCGCGAGGCGCTGGAAAAAGCAGGCGTCAAACCAACTGTGCGCGCGGAAGCTTTGTCATTGGAAAAGAGCGCCGCCCTGTTCCGCGCGCTCAGCACTATCGCCCAGTGACTTGAAACAAGCGCCTTCCTGACGAGGTGCCCATGGAATCGACCGTACGACGTCCCGCTGTTGCCGGGCGTTTCTACCCTGGCGATCCCAGCGTCCTGCTTGCTGACGTGCGCAGCTACCTCTCTCCCACGGAAAAGACAATTTCTGCGATTGGCTGCGTCGTACCTCACGCCGGCTACATATATTCCGGACACGTTGCTGGCGCAGTGTTTGCCCGATTGAATATTCCTCAACGCTGCATTGTGCTGTGTCCCAACCATACCGGCATGGGCCAGCCGCTTGCCATCATGAGTGCCGGCGCCTGGGAAACTCCTCTCGGAAAAGTCGCAATTGATTCCTCACTTGCCGACGCGCTCAAGCAACGGTTCCCTCAACTGACCGAAGACGCCGATGCACATCGCGCCGAACACGCTGCCGAGGTCGAATTACCTTTCCTCCAAGCCGAATGTCCAAACGTCACCTTCGTGCCCATTGCGCTTGGCACCGCCAAGTTCGATGTTCTCGAAAATCTTGGTCAAGCGATTGCCGACGTAGTGAAGGCCGAAGCCGAGCCCGTCCTGATCGTTGCCTCCAGCGACATGAACCATTACGAAAGCGACAAGATCACGCGGGTGAAGGATCGCAAAGCTATCGAGCGCATTTTAGCTTTGGATGCGCGCGGATTATTTGATGTCGTAATGAACGAAGACATCAGCATGTGCGGCTTTGGCCCGACCGTGACAATGCTCACCGCCGCCAAACGTCTGGGTGGTACGACGGCCGAACTCATCAAGTACGCCACCTCTGGCGATATTTCCGGTGATCGAGAAATGGTGGTGGGCTACGCGGGAGTAGTGGTGCGCTAGCAAAAAAGGCGACCCGAAGGTCGCCCTCTTTTCTCGTAGTGACCGTTACTTCGGCGAAGTGTGCGGGGTCGACGAATGTGGAGCCGGAGCAGAACGCGGCATCGGCGCGGGACTACTCATTCGCGGCGACCTGACACGACCCGTCGCCGGCGTGCGCGATGTCGATGATCCCGACATACTGGATCCTTGAGCCGCTGGTGAAGCCGACGGCACCCTCTCCATACGAACCGGCATAGTGTGGACCTTCGTGGTGACAGATCCTTCCTGCCTCACCTGTTGTGAAACCTTTCCCAGATTACGGATACTGCCCCGTGGAATGCCCAAACCAGCAGAGTCATCACGGATTACAACTTTGTTAGCAGCTCCCGCCGCGGCTACAGATGGTCCGCGCTGGACCACGATCGTGCTATGCGCCGATGTCGCGGGCGGTTGCAACGGAATGAACTGCCGCGGAGGATTCATCACTCTTGGAACCGTATTCCACGCCAGACCGGAACCGCCTGGCTGCCAGCCCCAACCGTAATTCGGAACGTACATCCACGAACCATAGCGATAAGGTGTCCATCCCCACGGATATGAAGACACCCAGGTATACCCAAAACCCGGATACCAAACCCACGAACCGTTCATAAACGGATCCCATCCTGCGCCGGTAAAGTACGGCTGCCACATCGTGCCGTAACCCTGCACGTAGGAATAGTTTCCGTAGTAATTCAGATCGCTCATGCCGTAGACATACGGTGAGGAGTTCGTGTAAGAACTGGCTAAATAGCGCTGGTGATAATCCTCCTGCTGTTTATCCCAGGCGTCGTACGGATCTTTGTCCAGATTCTTCGCCAGCGTGTATTTATCCTGGTTGGCAAGGTCAAACGTTGCCGTCTGCTTTTTTCCCAGCTGCACCGTGCCTGACGGGCCTGTGACTTCCACGTCCCCCTTGAAAACTGCCAGGGTGGCGTCTGTGTCTTCCATCGCCACACGCATGTGAACAGAATGTGTGAGGACGATTTTCTCTCGCCCAAAGGTCAGAGTGAACTCATCGTCCTTGGCTTCGTTGAAGTTCAGATAAGCGGTACCTTCCTGCAATTTCACCGCCGTCACTTTTGCGCCGGAATCTCGCAAGGATAGCTCTGGAATTTCGATTACTGTTCCCGGGATGATGCGAAGCGTGCTGCCATTTTCAAATTCAATCTCCGCACGTCCTGCATCCTTGGCTCGCAGCTTGACTCCCCGGGTCAATGGCAAATTCAGAAACGCTTTTTCGTAACCCTGACCGATGTTGCGGTCAATTTGAACATTGCCTTCGACGTCGCTCAAACGAACAATACGCACTTGAGAGTCGGCGAAGGACGGAACCGCTAGGAGCACCAACGCCGCCAGCACAACCAAACGCATCAACGCTTTTCGGATTGACATGATGACGCCTCCCACGACTTGCCCTTTCATTAATTAGAACACTAATCTGATAGCTGGTTGTCAACAAGCAGTCAAGAGACTGAGAACCGAGAACCAATCACTGCGAACTGGCTTTCGAGATCCCAGGTCCGCAAGAACCCCTCCAGCTTCTACTTTCCATTCAATCACTTAAGGAGATTCTTTTCGTCCTTCTGCGATCAGTCTTTGCGCACGAACCCGCACTGGGTTAATGACGGAAGCGTCCGCCGCAATCTTTTGCAGGATTGGCGACACTGCGGACAACTCTTCCAGGCCGTTCTGCTTCGACATTGCTTCCATTCTCTTGAGTTCCTCATCCAGCGCCAGCTTCTGATAATGGTGGTCATACTCTAAGCGCCGCCCGAATTCCAGAGTTGTCGAAAGTTTTTGCAGGAGATCAGTCAGCTCCTGGACGGCTGGGATTCGCGAATAGTTATAGGTGGCCTGCGTGCTCCGCTGGGCGTCCACGTACTTTAACGTCTTGCTTCCTGTCGAAGCCAGGCCGCGCTTCTTGGAATCGACATCCCCTTCGAAATAATGCGCACGTTTTGCCAAATCGAAGATGCGAGTGCAGGTTGATGAGGCAATCGTAAAGTCAAAATGAAAGTCATCGTCTTCCGTTCCCTGGTTTGTTTTGGTATGACTGTCATAGGTAGCGGGGCCGTCGGCAGAAATCGAAATCACATAATGCTCCGGATCCGACCCCGGAAAATCAAAGCTGAAAATAATTCGAGCCGGATCCTCAGCCTGCGAGGTTAAACAGAAGCATAAGAGCAGACACAGCAAACCCAGGGTTTGTAACCGCGAGCTCTTCCGTGATTGTGGAGACTGGTCGCAATCCATGCAGGAATTATGCCAAAAAATGAATTGCGCCGTTCCTTAGCGCCCTACAGCTCTTTGCCGTTCCAGTGTAGCCGAGGTATGAAGATGACAGATGGCAATCGCGAGAGCGTCTGCGGCATCGGCCGGTTCTGGCGTCGCAGCAAGCTTCAACAGCCGCGTGACCATGTGTTGCACTTGTTGCTTCTCCGCTCTGCCGTATCCCACAACGGCGGACTTAATGGAAAGAGGCGAGTACTCAGAAACCTCCAGCCCTGCCGAAGATGCAGCCAGCATAGCCACGCCCCGCACCTGTCCCAGCTTGAGTGCGGACTTCACGTTCAAGGCGTAAAAGACATCTTCGATGGCCACGTTATCCGGTCTGTGCTCTGTAATGATCGTGCCCAATCCTTCGAAAATAGTGGCTAAACGCGACGCCATGGTATTGCGGGTAGAAAGCTTGATGGCGCCACACGTCAAACAAATCAACACGCCGTCATGACCAAGCTCGACCACACCATAGCCCGTGTACTCGGTACCGCAGTCGATGCCTAGGACACGCATAAGTCAGAGTCTATCTCAACCTCATGGTGATGACGCTTAAGCTGAATGCTGATTGCTCAGTGCTGAATGCTGCGCCTTCAGCAACATCTCGGCCGCCGCGCTCGTAAGAGTTCGTCCTCCCGCATAAATTCGGCATATGCTTTCCGCGAGGACACCATCTGTCTTCGCTCCAGAAAGCGTCTATACGCCGACT
>DATHJP010000052.1:0-17164 GCA_035489695.1 Terriglobales bacterium | reverse complement strand
AAGAAACTGAATGGCGACTGCCACCATCCCGAGGGGAAAGAAGGATTCGGCGAAAACGCCGGGCCGCTTTGGCGTCTATGGCGGACGCTACGTCCCCGAGACTCTCATGTCCGCGCTCGAAGAATTAGAGCGGGCCTATGAGAAGGCGAAACGTGATCGCAAATTTCAGAGCCGCCTGGACGAATTCTTGCGCACTTACGCAGGCCGTCCAACACCGCTTTTCTTTGCCCGCCGCCTGACAGAAAAACTTGGCGGCGCGAAGATCTATCTCAAACGTGAAGATCTTCTCCATACCGGCGCGCACAAAATTAACAACTGTCTGGGACAGGCTCTGCTGGCCGAACGTATGGGCAAGCGCCGCATCATTGCCGAAACCGGAGCCGGGCAGCACGGCGTCGCGACGGCAACAGTATGCGCCCTGTTTGGTTTCGAATGCGTCGTGTACATGGGCACCGAAGACATGCAGCGCCAGGAATTAAACGTCTTTCGCATGCGCCTGCTGGGCGCTAAAGTCCGTGGCGTCGCTTCCGGCTCCCGCACTTTGAAGGACGCGATCAACGAAGCTATGCGCGATTGGGTCACCAACGTGCGGACCACACACTACCTGTTGGGCAGTGTACTGGGCGCGCATCCTTACCCAACCATGGTGCGCGATTTTCAGAAAGTTATCGGACGCGAAGCCCGCGCCCAGATTCTCAAAGCCGAAGGGCGGCTGCCCAACGCGATCATCGCTTGTGTTGGTGGCGGATCGAACTCCATCGGCATTTTTCATCACTTCATCAAAGATAAGCGAGTAAAACTGATCGGCGTGGAAGCCGGCGGCCGAGGCGAACTGTTGGGCGATCACGCTGCACGTTTTCGCGGCGGCTCTCCCGGAGTTCTTCAGGGAACGTTTTCCTACGTTCTGCAAGACGATGCCGGCCAAATCGCGAACACGCACTCAGTTTCTGCTGGACTGGATTACCCGTCGATTGGTCCCGAGCACGCTTGGCTCAAAGATACCGGCCGCGCGGATTATGTCCCCGCATCCGACGACGAGGCGCTGGAAGGTTGCACTTTGTTAGCTCGAACCGAAGGAATTATCCCCGCTCTCGAATCCGCTCACGCCATCGCCGAGGCCGCTAAGCGTGCCCCAAAAATGAAGAAGTCAGAAATCGTAATCGTGAATGTCTCCGGCCGCGGAGACAAAGACATTGGGATCTTGAGAAAGACTTTGAAACTGGAGTGAGGAAAAGTACGAGGTACGAGGTACGAGGACGATTTACGAAGTACGATTTACGAAGTACGATTGTTGATTTTTGATTGGTGATTGTTGATTTTTGAAGCGAAACCACTCGTAGATTGTGCTTTTAAATCGTCAATCGAAAATCGCACTTCGTACTTTTTTTCAATCATCAATCGACAATCCCCATGTCCTTATCCTTCCAAAAACGTCCCACTCTAATCGTCTATGTCACTTGCGGCGACCCTGATCTCGACACTACACGCGCAATTGTGCTGGCGGCGATACAGGCGGGTGCGGACACTATTGAGCTTGGTGTGCCTTTCACCGATCCCGTCGCGGACGGCCCAGTGATCCAACGTGCCAGCGAACGCGCACTGCGCCACGGAACGTCGCTTGAGCAGGTACTGAGACTGGGCAAGGAAGTGCGCGGCAAATCGAAAGCGGGATTGATCATTTTTTCGTACCTGAACCCAATCCTGCGCATGGGATTAACTAAATTCAGCGCGGCGCTGGATGACGCTGGCATCGACGGCGCATTGATTACTGACTTGCCCGTAGAAGAAGCTGGAGACTATCTGCGCGAGATGCGAAAGCGACGCTTAGACACCGTGTTCCTTGCAGCACCTACGAGTCCCGACGACCGCCTGAAGCAGATCGCTAAAGCGTCCACTGGATTTGTTTATGTGGTTTCTCGCACCGGAGTGACCGGAGCACGAAAACAATTGCCGGAAGATGCACGGGATCTGGTTCGCCGCGTGCGCCGTCATACGAAGCTTCCCATCGCCGTGGGATTCGGCATCTCCAGCGGGGAACAATTCGCGGCGGTCGGAGAATTTGCCGAAGCGGCGGTAGTGGGCAGTGCCATTGTGGAGACTATTGAGCGCAATCCGGGAAAAGAACCGGAGGCTGTGGCACAATTTGTACGACAGTTATTGGCCGGCACCCCTCAGCTTTCAGCCAGACAGGGGCAACGGTAAACATCGAGAGCGACTCGTTCGACGATTCAACTGACAGCTGAAAGCTGACAGCGCTTATGGATATCGCAGACTGGCGCAAGAAAATTGACGAACTTGACCGCCGCCTGGTGGAGTTGCTGAATCAGCGGGCGCAGGCTGCCCATGAAATTGGCAAACTCAAGCGCGAGGTTGGCATGCCGATCTATGAGCCCGATCGCGAGCAGGCGGTCTTTGGCAATGTGCGCAAACTGAATCAGGGACCGCTGCCCGATCGTGACCTGCTGCGCATTTACGAACGCATCATGGATGTAATGCGCCAGATCCAGAAAGAGGAAATTGCACCTCAATCGGCGGAAGAGCTTGGCGCGACCGAATTGGATTCAGAGGTAAACGATTGAGACCGGCAGCTGAAGGCGGGAGGGTGCCCCGTTCAAGCTCCGCTTGGGCGGGGGGTTTCTTATGATTGTTGCAATGCAAGACACCGCGACCGAAGAGCAGATCCAGCATGTCATTGAGCATCTGGTGCGAATGGGATTCTCCGTTCACCGCACCACCGGCGAGCGGCAGACGGTGCTGGCGGCAGTGGGCGCGCGCATCGATTTCGATATCCGAAATCTCGAAGTGCTCAACGGCGTACAGCAGGTCCACCGCATCAGCGAACCTTACAAGCTCGCGGGACGCGGCTTTCGTCCCGACGGGACTGTCATCGAATTCTCCAACGGCCTGAAGATCGGCGCCGACGAAGTGGTCGTCATGGCCGGCCCATGTTCCGTTGAATCGCGGGAGCAACTTTTTACCGTTGCTGAGTTGATTTCGAAAGCCGGAGCACGCGTGTTGCGTGGCGGCGCCTTTAAACCGCGCAGTTCGCCATATTCTTTCCAGGGTATGGGCGAGCAAGGACTGAAATTGCTGCGCGAGGCGGGCGATCGTTTCCACATGCTGGTGATCAGCGAGGTCATGGAGATTTCGCAAATCCCCCTCATGCTGCCTTACGTGGATATCCTGCAGGTGGGCGCGCGTAATATGCAGAATTTTAATTTGCTGCGCGAACTGGGCAAGATTAAGAAGCCGGTGCTGCTCAAACGCGGCATCGCCGCCACTCTCGAAGAGTTGCTGCTGTCCGCGGAATACATTATGGCCGGGGGCAATTACGATGTAATTCTGTGCGAGCGCGGCATTCGCACTTTTGAAACCTATACTCGCAACACGCTGGATATTTCCGCTATCCCGATCATCAAGAAGCTGTCGCATCTGCCCATGACTTCCGATCCCTCGCATGGGACGGGACGCCGCGACAAAGTCGCCCCCATGGCTCGAGCATCGGTGGCCGCGGGTGCGGACGCCCTCCTGATTGAAGTGCATCATGATCCGGACAAGGCTCTTTCTGATGGCGCTCAATCTCTCTTTCCGGAACAGTTCCGCACTTTGATGGATGAGCTGCGTATGATCGCTCCCGCGGTGCACCGGAAGATTGCATAAGCCGAAACCTGAGAGCGTGATTTTTCCTGGCGCGATAAAGCATGTTTGCAGCACGAAAACCTCATGGCTATTCGCCAAATCACAATCATTGGAACCGGCTTGATCGGCGGCTCCTTCGGATTGGCCTTAAAGAAACATCGCTTTCGCGGCCGCATCGTGGGCTGCGACCGCGAGCCGGTCCTGAAACGTGCGCAAAAGCTCGGCGTCATCGATGAGGGCGAAAGCAATCCGCTGAAGGCCGTTGGTGGCAGTCAGGTTATCCTGCTGGCGACTCCTGTCGGCGCGATTATTGAGTTGATCGAACGTTTGAGCCCAACGCTCTCGCCCCAAACGTTGCTTACCGACGTTGGCAGCACCAAAGCGGAAGTGTTATCACGCGCCAAAAAGATTTTCGGCACTAGCACTCGAACTCGCTTTCTCGCGGGACATCCCATGGCCGGGAAAGAGCATTCCGGCGTGGAGTTTGCCGACCCAGATTTATTTCGGGGCGCGGCCTGGTTGGTGACTCCCTTACCGGGACAGAATGTACAGGAGGGTCTAAGCGGAGAATTTCTCAAGTGGGTCAAAAAAATCGGCGCGCGTGTTACAACCATCGATGTCGAGGAGCACGACCAGCTCTGTGCCTGGATCAGTCACTTGCCGCAGTTGATCTCGACTGCACTCGCCGCGCTTCTCGTGGATGAATACGGCAACAAACCCATGCTCGATGTGGGAGGCCGCGCACTACAGGAAATGACGCGTATTTCGGGAAGTCCCTACAGTATGTGGCGCGACATCGCTATCACTAACAAGAAAAATATTCGGCAAACCCTACTCAAACTTGAGCAGCGTCTGGCCCATCTGCGCGAGAATCTGGATACCCGGGAATTGGCCACGGAGTTCGACCGTGCCCACCGCTTGCGGGATGTCTCGCAGAGTGGAAAGAAGAAATAGTGTCGCGACTGATCTTAAGCTTTTAGGGTTTTCAATCAACAATCAAAAATCACAAATCAACAATTTCATTTAGAATCCTTCGCTTATGCACAAGGTAGTCGCCAGCGCTGACGAGGCTATCCGCGATATCTCCGACGGCGCCACAATTATGGTGGGCGGCTTCGGCTTATGCGGCATCCCGGAGAACCTGATCCGCGCCCTGGTCCGCAAAGGCGTCAAAAATCTCACCACCATCAGCAATAATGTCGGCGTGGACGGCTTCGGCATGGGCTTGCTGCTGGCGGCGGGACAGATCCGCAAACACATCGGCACATATGTCGGCGAGAACAAACTGTTGGAACAAATGGTGCTGAAAAATGAGATAGAACTCGATCTCGTCCCCCAGGGAACTTTCTCCGAGCGGATTCGTGCCGGTGGCGCCGGCATTCCCGCGTTCTTTACCCCCACCGGAGTTGGCACCCTCGTTGCGGAAAAGAAAGAAACGCGCGAATTCGATGGCCGTCCGTATCTGATGGAACGCGCTCTGAAAGCAGACTTCGCCTTAGTCAAAGCCTGGAAAGGCGACAAGTGGGGCAACCTCGTCTATCGCAAAACAGCACGCAATTTCAATCCCATGATGGCCACCGCCGCCACGGTGACGATTGCAGAAGTTGAGCATCTGGTAGAAGTAGGTGAACTGGAGCCTGACTTGATTCATACTCCCAGCGTGTTCGTGAGCCGAATTTTCCAGGGAGAGTTGTTCGAGAAACGAATCGAAAGAAGAACGGTAAAGAAAGTGGCTAGTGGTCAGTGGCCAGTGGTCAGGAAAAACCGTTGGCAAAGGGGAATCGTGTCAGGGCACGCCTTCAGGCGTGCCGCCAGATATCTGCTTCCTCGCGCCTTTAGGCGCTGGGTGTGACTCAGCGCCTGAAGCCGCATCAGGTATTGTTGCGTTACGGCATCGCTGAAGCGATGCCCTGATACGAATCCAAGAACTCAATTTACGAACCACTGGCTACTGACCACTGGCTACTGACCACTGGCCACCGACCACTGCTTTTATGTCCACTCCAAAAATCTCGAAAGACATTGAAAAGCGCGAGCGCATCGTAAAGCGCATTGCGCGAGAATTGCGCGATGGCTTCTACGTCAACCTCGGTATCGGGATGCCTACGCTCGTGGCCAATCATGTACCGCCGAATATGGATGTGATTCTGCAAAGCGAGAATGGCATGCTGGGCATCGGACCTTATCCTTTCGAAGGTCAGGAAGATGCGGACCTCATCAATGCCGGCAAAGAAACTGTGAGCGAGATGGCGGGCACAGCTTATTTCTCCAGCGCGGATTCGTTCGCCATGATTCGCGGCGGCCACGTTGATCTGAGCGTCCTCGGCGCCATGGAAGTGGACGAGCAAGGCAACCTCGCGAATTGGATGATTCCCGGCAAGACCGTCAAAGGTATGGGCGGCGCGATGGATCTGGTGGCCGGCGCGCGACGTGTGATCATCGCCATGGAACATACGACGAAAGATTCTCAGCCCAAAATTCTGAAACGATGCACGCTGCCGCTGACGGGCGTGAAAGTCGTGGACACCATCGTCACGGAAATGGCCTTCATCCGAGTGACGCCCGCTGGTCTTGTACTGGAAGAAATCGCGCCCGACGTGACCGCGGACGAGGTGCAACGCGCCACCGAGCCAAAGTTGATCGTCAGCCCCAATCTAAAAACCATGGAGATTTGAAGTATTTCCTTCGTGTAACTTCGTGTCCTTGGTGGTTAAAGATTTTTTTCTACTGACCGCCGCCCATACTCTTCATCCGCGCCGCCTCGAACTCGTCACCCTTCTCCCAGCCAATGGTACCCGGCATGGTGGCGGCCTGCCATCCCAAGGCAAAACCGAAACGTGCCATCGCTGCGTCCCCGGTGAAATCCATCTCCGGATGATATTCATCACTGGGCTGATGATAGTGTTTGGCGGTGAACTCGTCCGCCTGCTGCATTCCCCAAGCGGCGTCGTGGCCTTTGTATTTCATGCCTTCATTCACGGAGAATGCCGGAATCCCCACGCGCGCCAGGCTGAAGTGATCTGAGCGGTAGTAATGTCCTGCCTCGGGACGCGCATCCGGACGGATGTTTAACCGAAACTCTTTAGCCAGTGCCTGCACTGTGGGATAGAACGTAGTGCGCTCCGAGCCTGACACTTCAACTTCTTCGGGAGCACCAAGCGGCGGAATATCGTCATAATTAAGATCCAACATTATCTTGCTGGCGGGCACGGGGGGATGTTTTCCCAAATACTCCGACCCAAGCAATCCTTGTTCTTCCGCTGTGACCGAGGCAAACAGGATGGACCGTCGTGGTCTCTGCGCTGCCAGGCTGAAAACATGAGCCAACTCCAGAAGAATGCCGCAGCCGGTCGCGTTGTCGTTGGCTCCGTTGTAAATATTGTCCCCCGGCATCTCGGGACGTATGCCCAGGTGATCATAGTGAGCGGTGTACAGAACGGCTTCATCCTTCAATTTGTTATCGAGCCCGGGTAATCGGCCGAGCACGTTATTCGATTCAAACGGACGAATCTTGCTCACCATCCGCGCCTTCAACTTCACCGGCAGTGTCGCCGGATGGAAATCGCGTGATTGCGCATCAGACATCATCTTGTCCAGATCCATCCCCGAGTTTGCCGCCAACTGTTTCGCGACATCGAGTTGTATCCATGACGCAACTTTCAGCTTGGGGGTACCATCAAGTTTTAGAAATGATTTCTCGCCAGAGTTGGAATTGCGTACCACCTCCCATGGATAACTCGCCATATCGGTTCGATGAATCAAAATCGCGCCAACCGCGCCTTTGCGCGCTGCTTGTTCATATTTGTAGGTCCAGCGCCCATAATAAGTCAGCGCCTTACCCTTGAAGAATTTTGTGTCGTCCGAAGGCGGCTCATTGACCAGCATCAGCAGAACTTTGCCTTTGACGTCTGTACCTTTGTAATCATCCCAGTTGTATTCTGGAGCCTCGATTCCATAACCGACATACACAATTTCTGCGTTGACATCGGATTGCGCCTGCTGAGTTTGATCGTAGGCCACGTATTGGTCGAGAGGCTTCAGATCGTTGGCCCCACCCTTCGCGGGAACCAATGCAAACGTGGTCGCGGGCTGCGGCGTAATGCCGACCATCGGAACCTTTTGCATGTAGGTGCCATTGTCACCCACCGGCTTCAGACCATATAGCGCGAATTGCGTGGCGATGTACTCAGCGGCAATATCCCCGCCGCGCTGGCCGGTGCCGCGGCCTTCGAGTAAGTCATCGGACAGAAAACGTACGTGAGCTCGAATCCGGTCTGGATCTACTTTTTGAAAGGCGGCAATTGCCGCCGGGGAAAGATGCGCCAAAGCAGTCGCTGATTGCATCGACTGGCGGGGGCGCTGCGCCGTCCCCACGCCGGAAAGGAAAAGAGTTACTACAACCAGGCAAACCCGATCTCGCATGCGCGATGCTCCTGGGAAAATAAAAATGATGATGGAGAACTGTCTATTGTACGGGAAGAAGGTAAAGAAAAGTCAGAAGTAAGAAGTCAGAATACAGAAGTAAACCTTGCGACCCGAGGTTTTTACTTCTGCATTCTGGCTTCTGATTTCTGATTTAGTTTTGGTTTCCCGCGACCGCGGGCTAGTTTCTTGCCCCTCAACCCGCGCGGAAATCGGCCACGTTCTCGCCGGGTTGGAAGATTGATCTGGCGCGATTTCCGGTAGTCTCCGCCGCTTTGCGGCTCATGTCTTCAATTTCCTGGCGATCCCATCCCACACTGGAGATTTCAATCTCACCATCCTGCGCGATCCAGAAAATCGACGGCACATTAGTCAACCCGTACGCATTGGAGGCCGGAAACGTGTGAGTATCATCCAGCAACACTGGGAAGGTCACGCCGTATTCCTTGATGAAGGATGCGGTATCTTTCTTTTCATTCTGCGAGACGCCCACGATCGTCACATTCTTATTGCCATGCGCTTTATAAATCCGCTCCAGAAATGGCAACGCATATTGACACGTCGGACAAGAGACTTTGAAAAATGCTGCGATCACCGGTCCGCGGGCAAGCGCGTCGCGCAGAGAGAATTTCTTTCCGTCCATGGTTGGGAGGGTGAAGTCTGGGGCCAATGTTCCCGCTTTCAGGGTTGCCATCCTAGGTCCTCCGAAGATATTGCGCAGCCATTTCATGGGCCTTTCGACCCTCCTTATTAGATGACATTGGCTGCGCGCAGGATTTTGCGGGCCAGTCCCGTTAAGGCCAACTTCGCGACCCGTCGCTGGGAAATCCAGCTACCAGATATTCCTTGCGGCGTTGGACAACGGATTACGCGAACTAAATAATCGGTGACCGTAATCGAGTGCCGCAAGGTAAGCCAAGCCTCCGCCGTTCCGTTCTGTCCAGCAATCTGGGGCAGTTCCCACATACCCGGCATGAGCGATGCATGCCTCGGCCTTTCAACCAGAAACACCGTACCGTCGTGGCAATCGAGAGCAAAATGAACTTCCTTTTTTTGACGAGTGCTCTTCGCTGTTCTTTTCAGCTCGCCACGAGTGGCGCACATTCCGTGAACCGGACAAGCCAGGCACATCGGTTCTCGCGGTAGGCAGACTGTCGCGCCCAGTTCCATCATGGCCTGGTTGAAATCGCCCGGCCTGCCTGGGCTCAACAGTTCTTGCGCAGTCTGCCACAGCTCCTTTTTTGGAAGACGCTCTCCACCCAGGCGCGCAATCACTCGTTCCACATTTCCATCGACGACTGCAATTGGTTCGTCGAAAGCGATGCTGGCGATTGCCGCCGCTGTGTAGCGACCGATTCCGGGGAGTGCGCGCAGCTCGTCCGCACTCTGGGGAAATTTTCCGCCGTACTTCTTGACGATTTCTTTGGCCGCCGCGTGCAACATGCGAGCACGCCGGTAATAGCCCAGACCGCTCCACGCGGCCAGCACCGAGGATTCTCGAGCCGACGCCAGTTTCTTAATGGTAGGAAAGCGGAGCAGGAATTTGCCATAGTGTTGGGTTACTGCAGCCACACGAGTCTGCTGCAACATGATTTCCGAAAGCCAGACGCGATAGGGATCGCGATTTTCTCTCCACGGCAAATCACGCCGGCTGCGCTCGTACCAGTCGAGAAGCTGGCTCCGAAATACGGAATGCACTTGCGCTGAATCCATGATTCGGTTCGAGCATTGTACGTTCACCTGATTAGCGTCTCAATATATTCCGCAGCAAGATGTTCCACAGGTGGGATGTGCCTGTATATCCACTTACGTAGCATCCAAAGCTGCAACCTCATCCAGCACCACTGCATCGAACTGCAAAATAGCCCACGCAACACAGGTGAGGATTTCGTGAAGTCAAACAGCTGGTATGCACTCTGTTTACCTTTTCTTCTCTCTCTTTTAATCGGCTGTTCGGGCGTCAGCAATGGAGGCACCACCACCAGCGGTGGAGGCGGCGGTGGCGGTGGAGCTGTTGGCCAGCCCGTCATCGTTGACGTTTCTGGTGGACAAACTACCTCCGGCGTCGACATTGCCGTGGCTTCTCCGGCATCCAGCCCGACTCCGAACGCGGAGAATCTCGGAACCGGCAATTCCGCGTCGAATACTGGCGCCACCATTTCTCAAGGCACTACCGCGACCGTACTTTTGTTCGGCCCCGGCCTGAATGGCAACATGCAGGTCACGATCAGCGGCCCGGGTGATATCGCTATTTCGAACATTCAGTCCATCACTTCTACGGACAACACTCCTGGCATCTCGTTCACCGCTGCGGTTGCACTAAACGCTGCTCTGGGCGCTCGCACAGTCCTGCTGCGTGATTCGAAAGATGACATCACCAGCTTCACTGGCGGACTGGAGGTGCAATGAAAACTGCCCGCGCGGCTACGTTCCTCTTTCTCACCGCATTGCTTTCAGCAACCACCATCGTTCCAGTCAGCGTGGAACGCTTGACCCAGGAATCCAGTCACATTGTGGAGGGCCAGGCATCGCAATCCTGGTCGCAATGGAACCCGCAACATTCTTTGATCTTTACTTACACACGATTTGAGGTAGCGCGCACTTTGAAGGGACAGGCCCCGGCGACGATCGTGGTGAAGCAGCCCGGAGGCTCGTCTGAGGGATACACCCAGAAAGTAGCTGGCGTCCGCCACTGGAGAACTGGCGATCAAGCTGTGCTCTTCCTGCGGCCCAGTCAAGAAATGGACGGAACTCTTGAGGTGACCGGCCTGATGCAAGGCAACTTCCTGGTTCACAAGTCCGACACGGGTGAAACCATGGTGAGCAATGGCGTGCCTGACGTTTCCGCATATCAGGCTTCGTCAAATGCGGTCACGCAATATCGTGGAAGCGGCATGTGGCTGGATGAGCTTGAGTCCCGCATCCAGAAGGCGATACAGCCATGACGCGAACTCGATCTTCTTTCTTCCTGATGCTACTGCTCCCAGTGTTGGCGCTTGCTGGATCTTTATTGCTTGCAGTGCCGGCTTTCTCATTTCTTCCGCAGCTTACCTCTTCCCAGCCCGACCACTGGAGCCTGACTGCGTTCGCCGTACAGTGGAATCTGAATCCCAACATAAGCGGCGCAAAGATTTCCGGTAGTCAAAGTGTGGCACAAGTGATGCAAGCCTCGTTCGATACATGGGCCACCGCGCCGAATACTGCTCTCTCCATCGCACGCGGGCCCGACTCGTCCGTCAGCCAGGAGAAAAATTCACCTTCCAATATCAACCTGATCTGTTTTGTTTGCAGTGATGCTCCCTTCGGTGGAACCGAAACATTGGCGGTGACGGTCACAACCACGGCGGACGCTGCAGGCGCGTCGGATGGACATGGCGGCACCACTCAATTCGCGGGACAGATTATCAAGGGCGACATTTCCTTCAATCCCAGCACGCAATTCGATACCGGCGGCGGCACCGGACAGGATATGCAAACGGTGGCGACCCATGAGATCGGACATTTCTTTGGTCTGGATCACTCGGCGGTGGTGCGGGCAGTCATGTTTCCCTTCGCGCCGGCCGTGCTCACAACGCTCAGCTATGACGATGTGGCTGGCATCTCTTCGCTTTATCCTCAGGGCACGCCCGATGTAGTGACCGGCAGCATTTCCGGTAAGGTCACATTGAATGGGTCTTCGGTCTTTGGCGCACATGTGTTCGCCAATTCAACTACGTCCGCGCTGGCGTTCAGTAATATCCGCAAGACTCCCATTGGCACGCTTACTCTTCCCGACGGCACTTACACCATCAGCGGCATACCTCCGGATTCTTATCTTGTAGTGGCTGAACCACTCGATCTGCCGGTTTCGGATTCCGACGTGAGTTGGGCGTCTGAGTTCAACCAAGCGAAGGTGCAGACCAATTTCACTACCCGATGGCACTAGAAAGTACGAAGTACGAGGTACGAAATACGAAGTAAAGACTCGTGCCTTCTGACTTCTTACTTCAGACTTCCGATTTCTGAGTCGGCAATCTTCATCCATCCGGACTTTTGTTGTTGCCAGACTGCCATCCTGCGAATTGGTGCAACGGGAAGAGGCTGCGCGGCTCGCGTGCCGCGAAGGGTGATGCTATAAGTCACCACGATGGTGTCGCGGTGTAGTTCGGTTTCTATTTCACCCATCGAAAAATCCTGGATCTGAAATTCTTTAATCCGTTCCAATGCCGGCCCGCGATCTAAACGGCCTTCCCCCGAAATCAAAATGTAATTACCCGCGATGTGACGTTCCAGTTCGTTCCAGTTCTTGTTCTTCACTTCATTCCAGAAACTACGCTCCAAGCCCTCGCCGCCGGTGGCATCGGCCCATTTGTTGACCGCATGTTCGCGCCACATGGTGCAACCTTGCAACAGCATCGCGACGCAAACCAGCATGAATATACGATTTCGCATGGCGCGATTTTATCAGGGACAGCAAATCAGCACTCAGCCCGAGCCCAAACATCCGGTCTGAGAACTGAGAACTGAAATCTTAGAACTGAACTCCTGAAACCCGCAATTTTGAAATCTGAGTCTCGAAGCTGAGATTCTCCTCCCTTAGCGGACTCCGTCCCCTCGCTCCGGGTTCGAGCTGAGTGCTGAATGCTGAGTGCTGAATGCTTAAATCAATAGTGCCCTCCCGGATGCCCCGGGGTTGACCCTTCGCTCCGGGAACGAAATAATGGCCGAGCCTGGCACCGCAATTATCCGTGGCCGTTATTACGCCCCGAGATTCGAGGAATTGTCATGAACGACTTCAACCGCAAGGTGGAAGAAGCCTCTGCACGCATGAACAAGTCGGTGGCCCAGGCAACCGAACGCCTGGAGAAAGAAACCGCGGAACTAATCACTTATCTCAACGACGAAGTTGTGCCGGCCGTGCGCCAGCACTCCACCAAAGCGCTGCGCGTGGCGGCAGAGAAGCTTGCCCGCCTGGCCGATTTTCTGGAAACCAACCAGGCTCCTCCCAAGTGAGGCTTTCATTTCTATCGGATTCGACGAGCCGCGTTGTTCAGTCGGTTGGGTCCCTGCTGGCGCT
The DNA here is from genome assembly GCA_035489695.1 of Terriglobales bacterium. Lineage (GTDB taxonomy): Bacteria > Acidobacteriota > Terriglobia > Terriglobales > Acidobacteriaceae > 40CM-3-55-5. Next base: position 4,047 of record DATHJP010000052.1, on the reverse strand, counting down.
CGTAGTCATCTTTTGCGTTTTGCCATTGCTTCTCACGGGCTGCGGAGAGAAAAAACAGGCGCGCGTGAATGTGCCTCCACCGCCATCGATTGAACCGCAGGTGCCAGAAGCGCGTGGCAGCAATGACACGCGCAGCACTGACACTCGAAGTAACGACGCGAGCAATCCCGCGCCATCTGAGCCTGCGTCCGAAAGCGCGAAGCCTACGGACGACGAAGGTACAGACCAGCAAAGCATAACCGCAGACGAAGTAATGCCGGCGCTTCCGCCTGGCACTAAACCGATTCTGGTGGAGACTGGCCTGGCCAGCTGGTACGGAGCGCCTTATCACAATCGACGTGGCTCAAACGGCGAGATCTACAACATGAACGCCATGACCGCCGCTCACCGCACGCTTCCCCTGGGATCCATCATCCGCGTGACCAATGTGAAAACCGGGCACTCAGCCACGGTCCGCGTCACCGACCGTGGACCGTTCATCAAGGGACGCATCCTCGATCTTTCCCTTGCTGCGGCCAAGAAGGTAGACGTTTGGCAGCCGGGTACTGCCACTGTGCGAGTGGAAGTTTTGCAGGCGGCGAGATCACTCGATCAAGGCGGACGCTGGGCGGTCCAGATCGGCGCCTTCCACGAAGAAGGCAGCGCCAATGAATTAGTCAGCCAGCTTTCGCGCCGCTATCACAGTGCCAAGGTGCTGAGTTTCAGCAGTCCGGTTGGCGACTGGTGGATAAGCGTCCGGGTGAAGAACGACGATCGCAAACGCGCCGAAGAAGTCGCTCACGACTCGCAAACACCGCAGGGTTCAATTTTCCTGGTCCGCCTGGATTGAACGTCGTCGGTTCGCAGTCCTCAGGAACGGCGAACTACTACAGTGACTATCGTGTTTTGACTATCCGCCCGCTAGTAGCGATCATCACACCATTAAGAGGTGTAACTGATGATTGACAACCGCCGACTGGCGACCGCTGTTCTGCTGTTTTGTTTACTGTCCGGGCCCGCAGCTTACGCCCAGTCCTCGTCGATGGGTCTGAACGCTCCTCAACTGTATGAAAAGGGCATGAACAGCTTGCTTAGGGTTGGCGTTTATCGCAGCGATATCAACGCGCTGGATTACATCCGCCGCTCCGCTGAGCTAGGCTATGCCCCAGCTCAGGTATTGCTAGGATACTTCTACGATACGGGAAACCGTCTGTCGCAAAATTCGGGGGAAGCTGCGGACTGGTACAAAAAAGCTGCGAAGCAGGATGATCACCTCGCCGCCTGGCTGCTGGGACGTCTCTACTATATGGGCTTTGGAATTCCACGCGATCTCAGCGCGGCGGAATCATGGCTTCAGAAAGCGGCTGACCAGGGCGATCCATTCGGCCAGTACCTGCTGGGCATGAGCAGGCTCGAACGCAATGACTATGCCCCAGCTGCGGAGTGGTTCCTCAAGGCCGCCATGCAGGGCCTGCCTCAGGCTCAACAACAACTGGGCGAGCTTTTGCTGGAAGGCAAGGGCGTAAATGGGGACAAATTTGAAGCCTACGTCTGGCTGCTGGTGAGTTTCGAAGCCGGCAAGCAGGGCGTCGCCGATGAGTTGCAAGCTCTGGAAGCGCAGTTAGGCGCCAACAAGGTGGAAGAAGCGAAAACCAAGGCTCGTGAGTTGCAGGAAAAAGTAAGCCGTGCCGTAGTTGCTCACGGGTGCGTCTGGCCTGGCTATGAAAACACAGTGCCGCTCCCGCCGCCGCCGGATGTACAGAGATTTTGCCGATAGATGGTTTCGGGTGTCGGGTTTCTAGTTTCTAGTTTCTGGTTCCCGGTGAAATCACTTCGTGAAACCAGAAATCAGAAACTAGAAACCGGGTATATTGGTTCCTCGCTTCACAGGCCGCACTGTCACTCGATACTTGGACGTACCATGACCGACTGTCTTTTCTGCCGTATTCTTCGCAACGAGATTCCCGCCAAGAAAATCTATGAGGATGAACATACCTTTGCCTTTGAAGACATCAATCCTCAAGCGCCGACCCATGTTCTGATCATTCCCAAGCGGCATGTCCGGGGGTTAAAAGAAGCCACGGCCGAGGACGCCGAACTGATCGGCCGTTGTCAGCTGGCTGCCGCCGAGATAGCACGGCAGCGTGGTATTGAGGATGGTTATCGTACGGTGCTCAACGTGGGACCTCAGGCAGGGCAATCTGTTTTTCATCTGCATGTGCACCTGCTGGGCGGACGCAGTTTGCATTGGCCACCTGGCTAGGCTGACCGAGACGATTTTTCAATAACTTACAGATATCTACCGCGACTTCGATATTCAGCTTGGCAAATGCATCCAGGCATTCGCCTAGAATGCCATTTGCTGCCGTTCCACGGCCCTCAGGGCGATGAGAGGGCCAGACGTGAAGAACCCCCCCCCGCGAACCATCATTCCGAACTGCGAATGGACCCTCCGCGACGCAGACTGCAGCGTCGCAGGTATTATCTTTTAGCTATTTTTATGAGATGTACGTACGTAGAGTGAGCCGAGCGAGTCCCTGCTTGAAGACTCCTGACATCGCAAGCGGGCCGGCCATTGTGAAGACGTTGGGAATAAATCCGAACACGCTCAAATCGGTGCAGGAGTGTCCAGGCGGGGAGAACTGCGCGAAGGGTGCGCGCAAAATCTTCTCGTCACAAAGAACAAACCGCTTGTGGATCTTGCAACGGCTATCGCATTCGACTTCGCTAAGAGGAACTTGTGCCCCCACAAAAAGAACATTATTGTGAGCAGCGGTTTGAGTTGTTCTGTGTATTCTTGTCACTGAAGGTATCGCTATGGACAATCAGCCCAAGCAAATTGACACAGTGGAAGGATGGGTGAGTTTCGCGAGCTCGTTAGTTTTTGAAATCAATAATCCTCTTAGTGCCGTTCGCGGGTTCGCCGAACTTGCACAGGCGGGACTCGATCCCGAGCACCCTGTTGCGGGACACGTCAAGCAAATTGTCCTATTGAGCGAGCGTATCTCGCGCACCATGCAAGCGCTGGGTGCGCAAGTGCGTGTTGCCAACGAAAAAAGCCCGCCGCCCTGAAGATGCCGGCTACTTCGCTGCCCACGGCATCGCATTGAGAAGCACTGCGATGGCTGAGTTATGAATGAGACTAGTGTGGGATTGTCACAGCCGCAGTCCGAGGAATCGCGCCAAGTTTGGAACGGAATCAAAAATAAGCGCCGGACTCCGTTGACTTTTCTCGGTCAACGACGCCTGGCGCTTGATTTATAGCGTCACTGTCTCAGTGTTTAGCGAAGCGGCTGCAGGCCGAGGATTTGCGATACAACGTTGCCCAGCATGCTATATGAGCCGTTCGAATTGCTGCCATATTGATAGCGGCTGTTGTAGCCATCGTCGTAGCCACGCTGGAAGCCCTGCCGAAAATAATAGTTGTAGTCGCCCTGGGCGACGTAGTGGCCGGAGTAGCCGTAGTTCGCGTCCTGATAAGCATAGGAGGTCCGGTAATTACCAGCCCAGCGATCCTGCCGGTCTGCCTGTCCGGCTTGAAAGCCTTGCTGATACCCGTTGTTCACTGCCTGGCGGAGCAAGTCGGCGCCGTATTGGTTGGTCTGGTAATAGGTTCCGTTACGCCGATAACGATAATTCGGAGCCATGTAGTAGCCCGCATCGTCGTTGTAATCGTGATTACGGTCGTTCCGCAAAGATGCTTGCTGTTGCCGCAGGTGTTCTAAATACTGCTCCTGATAACGATATTGCGCGTTACGGTTTTGTTGTCGTAGTTGTGCTATCTCCCTTTGTTCGCGATTCTCTTCCTGATCCAGGTGCTGATCGTATTGCGTCACACGCTGCCGCTGCTGGGCAATGAGCTGCTGCTGACGCTGTTGTGAAAGACGCTCTCCCTGCTGCTGTTGTTGCTGGGCGCGCTGCTGCTGCTGCTTGTTCTGCTCCTGCTGCTGTTGTTGCTGGGCGCGGTTTTGCTGCTGCTTGTTCTCGTTCTGTTGCTGTTGCTCAGCGCTCTTTTGCTTTTCGGACTTCGCCGGCTTTTCCGGCTTCGCCGGCTTTTCCGGCTTGGCT
>DATHJP010000051.1:0-6520 GCA_035489695.1 Terriglobales bacterium | reverse complement strand
GTTTGTCGAAGGTTGTAAGTACGGTGTAAAGACCAATCGCGATTGTACCGTAGAGCGCCGTGATGTTATGGCTCAGCATTAAAAAGCTGTAAGCCACCGCGATAACCAGCAAACCCAGGAGCGAACGTGCCCGTGCAATTTCAACGCCAAGAAATGCTCCTGCGAGCGCAGCCCATGCCCATGATTCGCCCAGGTCAGCGCGGACGAAGACATCTGTCAGATGATATCGGGTCAAGGCGAACACGGTCGCGGCGGCGAGAGCCCACCAGTGTAAGCGCGGCCACCCTTCCCGCCTGCCGATTATAAAGACGAGCGCATACATGAAAAAGCCGCTCAGGTACAGCGAAGCGTAGAAGCTCATCTTCGTCGCGGGCCCATAATCAAGCCCAAGCAAAAAATGAAACAGAGCGCCTACGTAATAGCCGAACGGTTGGTAGAAGGTATGAAAGGGATAACCATAGCCAAAGGCCCAGTCAGGCGCCCAGGGCACATGACCTGGTCCCTGCGCCTGCCATACCTTGCACACTTCGTATACGCGAATGACAGGAAACAGCTGATCATGACCTGACCACATATAGAGACCCAGCGTGGGCCAGATCAGAAGAATTATAACTACGGTGTAAACAGCCAATGACTGCGCGAAAACGCTGCCCCGGAAGGACCGCCAGAAATTTGTTAATCCGTCGAGGAGCTTCATGCTTTTAGAAACTCATCTCATAAATGACGCTGTCATGTTGAGCAAAGCGAAACATCTCTGTCTATTTCCGTTAATGGAACGATTCAGATTTGATCCGAGATTCTTCGCTTCGCTCAGAATGACAATATCAGATGAGTTTTACTATGCGCGATAATGCCGACGGATACGCCAAACGATGTCAAGCTTTCGCCGACAAATCGCGTTCCTTTAGCGTCTCAAGCCACGTGCCGTAGTCGCGGATGTAATCATCGGCATTATACGGATGCGAAGCGAACACCAGCAGCACGGCGTCTGCTGAGTACTTATATTGTGTTCCCCACACCAGCGGCTTCATGTGCACTCCGATTTCCGGACGAGCGAGGACGATCTCCTGCCGGGTTGTGCCGTCGTCCACCAGGACGTGCACGCTTCCTTTGACACAGACGAGGAACTGCTCACAGCGGCGATGGGCGTGTTCTCCGCGCACTTCGGTGCTCGGCACAGCATGGACGAGGAAAAAGCGAGCCGGCTTAAATGGCAATACTTCAGCGATCTCGGCAGCTACCAGTCTTCCTCGAATGTCTTCGAAGGCGGGAAGGCGATGAATTGTTACACCCCGGACTTGCGAAGCAGCAATGGGCGAGTCCCCAAGTTTTGCAGGTGTCTCCACGAGAACTGGCTCAGGTATCTGAGAGACGTAACCTTGGATGCGGGCGGGATTGCCGTGCACTATTGCGTTAGGAGGCACGGACCGCGTAACGACTGCCCCGGCACCAACCATGGCGTTTCGACCAATCGAGATTCCCGGCAAAATAGTCGCGTTAGCTCCGATGGAACAACCGTTCTCAAGCGTAGTTTTGGCAAACTCGGCAGGTCGCTGTTTGCTCTTTGGGAACGGATCATTCGTGAAAGTCACATTTGGTCCGATGAACACGTCATTACCTACGCGCAGGCCGTCCCATAACTGCACTCCACACTTTAAGGTTACGTGGTTTCCCACAATTACGTCATTCTCGATAAAGACGTGATCGCAGATGTTACAATCTTTACCGACGACGGCCCCAGGCAGAACATGCGCAAAGGCCCACACCTTCGTGCCCGCGCCGATTGATTTACTCTCGCAGATGCCCTGTGGATGGACGAAGTAATTCATCTTGGTCAGTTGAACTGCATTTCTCGCAACACAACAGCACCCGGGCGTTTCTTAGTATTCTCGTAAACTCGCCACACATATGCTCCCACGATGCCGAGGCAGATCAGATTAATGCTTCCGAAGAAAATAATCGTCAAGACGATCGGCGAATAGCCGGGCACCTGGATCCTGCCTGTAAGTCGCGACCACACAAGGATGATGGAAAAGATTATGGATATCACGAGCCCCGCCGATCCCAGCCAAAGGAGCACCTTGATGGGAAAATCAGAGAAGGAAAATGACGAGTCCGTCAGATAGCGCAATTTTCTGGTGAAGGTCCATGCGCTCCTGCCGTGCCGTCGTCGCAGCCTTTGGTACGGTATGGTCTTTCGCCTGAACCCCAACCAGACGATCAGACCGACAAGCGAGCTGTGTGATTCTTCGAGTTTTAGCAGCTCGCGCTGAAAAGCAACGTTGCATCCGAACACATCGATTCCACCAGGCGGCAATTCGGGCTGCACGAGCTTGCGGTAGAAGAACCAGAACAACTGCGATCCGACCCGGCTTAGGAAGGGATCCTCGCGTGACACGCGGGTGCCGACGACTACATCGGCCTGGTCTTTGGCAAGCTCGTCGAAGAAAGCGAGAATCAACTCCGGTGGTTCCTGCAGGTCCGCTGCCATCACTGCGAAGTACGGCCCGGTTGCTTTTTGCAGGCCAATGCGAATCGCTGAGAAGGATCCGAAATTTCGCGACAACGCGATAAGCTTTGACTTAAAGGTGACAGCCGGAAGCTCCTCGGCGAGACGCTGAAACGATTGGTCGGGGCTTCCGTCAACAACAAAGACTACTTCAAGATCAGACCCGAGCTTTTTTCCAATTCCCTCGAGTGTTTGGAGAAGATCCGGGATGGACGCTTCATTTTTGTAAACGGGAATTACAATCGAGTGCATAGCGCGCGTATCACTGGTGCCACGTGTTGCAGGCTGCCACGACTCGCTGGACATCGTCGTCGGACATGAACGGATGAATCGGGAGCGACACTTCCCTGGACGCAAACCGGCGCGCGTTCGTCAGGTCGCCCTCCACGATGAACGGCTGTCCTCGAAGAGCGGATTGATCTGTTATCAGAATCGGGTAGTGAACAGCGCTCTGGATGGCTTGCGTCCGCAAATGTTCCTGGAAGCTTTCCCGGTCGCCCTGTATCAGAACAGGGAAAAGATGGTAAACCGAATCCGAGCCATGAGGCTCGGGTGGGATTTGCAGCTTTTCAGATGCAATGTGGGTTCGATAAAAGCCGGCAATTTCTCGCCGCCGTTCAGTAAACTCGGCTAAGCGTGGTAACAGCGCGTCGGTTAGAATTGCCGCGTGGATTTCATCGAGGCGACTATTCATTCCTAAATAGGTGTGCCTGTATTTATCTGTCTGTCCATAGTCACGAAGTGCTCGCGCCAGCGTCGCGGACTTTTCACTGTCGGTGATTACAGCGCCACCATCTCCCATGCACCCAAGATTTTTCGTAGGATAAAAGCTCAGCGCGGCCAAGTCACTGGCAGCTCCTACTTTCTTTTCGTTACTCTTCGCTCCAATTGCTTGAGCGCAATCTTCCACAACGCGAAGCCGAAAACGCTCTCGTAATTGCTGTAGCTTTTGCAGATTCAGGCTGTGTCCGAAAAGATGAACCGGAACCAGCAAGTGTTCTTTGTCCTTGCTCTCGAGAAATGCTTCGACCTTGTTCAGGTCGAGTAAACCGCTTTGGTCCGTATCAATGAAGATAGGAACACCGCCGGCGCGGACAATCGCAAGTGTGGTAGCAAAGGCGCTGAGCGGCGTAGTAATGACCGGCTTGCCATGGCACCCGATGATGCGCAACCCTAACTCGATTGCGTCCAGTCCGCTTGCACACCCAATGGCGTATTGTTTGCCTGCATAGGCGGCCAATTGCTGCTCAAAACGAGCGACCTCATCGCCAAGAATAAACCATCCACTTTGCCCGACTCGATCGACTGCCTGTAATGTGTCTTCCCGAATGCAGCGCCACTGCGCTTTAAAGTCATTGAGAAGGACAGTTGATTTCATTCTTCTGCAGCCTCCTTGTCAGTCATCCCGAGTAACTTCCAGTTTAGCGAGAAGCTTTGAGCGTTTCTTATCGTAAAGCCGAAATTCGTAAACAGAGTCGAACTGAATCCAGCGAACTTCGTGTGTTCCCGAAGGCGCACGAACCATAAATTTTTCCGGCTCCCGATCGACTTTCACATAGAGATCGCCGGGCGCGCCATTTCCTGTGTTCCAGGTAATTGTTGTGGTTCCAAGCTGCTGTTCGATGTCTCCAGCTGGAACTGGGTTGGGACTGGCGGAGAGAACAGGCTTTGCTCTACCATTGTCGACTGGCGATCGCTTGACTCTCTGGCAGGAGCTTAGAAACAGGCAACCAAGCATGCAGGGAATTAAGATCGACGAATTGAGACATGGTATGCGGCTGGTCGCGCATTTGTAAACGCTATTAAAGCAGGCATGCATGAGACGCTGAGTCATTGTGTGACTGTCGTTTTTGCCAGTAATCGGCGCGAAGAATCTTTGGAGTATAACCGGAACTCGTAGCTGCTTCCCGGCGCAATCCAACCGACCTCGACTGAACCATTTGGTCCGCGGGCCAACAACTGTTGCGGACCGCCATCGCGCGACACAAAGACCTCCGCATCGCCTTCAGCCAATGTGGCCCACGAAATTCTTGTTCGGCTGAGGCCAGCAGCAGGCGGGGCGGGATTTGGGTCTGCGACAATTGTGGCGGTCCGTTCTGTTGCACTTAAGCTCGCAGTCCTGATTGCGGTCGGCTGCTGTGCTGAGTAAAGGCGAAGCTCGTAATGCGCGGCCGGTTTGATCCGGTCCAGAAATGCGAGACCAGATTCTCCAGTAGCCAAAACCTCCTCGGCCTGGTTGTCGGTCGTCACCGTTACACGACCTTCGGCGTCGCAACAGGTATCCCAGGAAACAGCAGCGCGACCAGGTTGACCGGCAGCCACTGACACCGGATTAGGCGTTGCAAATAGCACGGGTTCACAATCACTCGGAATCTCCTTGAGGGAAAGATCATCAACCCAGACTTTTCCACTGGCCGCCTGCGCGTGCACGACAGCGTACTTCGCACCTGCAGGTGCACGGACTGTCATAGTGGATTGCGCCGACTGCGTCCCCGAATGTGCGGTTACGCGGAGAGTCGCAGGAGCATGGGCATCGCCGTCGCTTTCGTTGTTCCAATCCAGCTGTAAAAGCAACGTTCCCATTTTAGTCGAGTCCGCCTTTTCACGAACACCTAATCGGTAACATTGACCTGCTTCGACTGAAACCGGTTCGGACAGCAGGAAATTCTTTTCCGTTACACCAGAAGCAGCGCGACCACCCGCAGAATACGTGCTTGTTCGGTCAATTGTTGGTTTGCCGACCGCTTTCCATCCTGGAATAGCCTTCGTGTTGCCTTCTTCAAAGCTTCCATTGGTGAGCAGCTCTCTGCCTCGCTGGTTACCGGCGCCGAGCTGATAAACATGAACTCCTTTTACCACGGCGATTTGTTTCAACATTGGGCTTTGCCTGATTGCGCTTTCCAAGGTGTCCCAGGTTTGGTTGATGTTCCAAAAGGAGCTTCCAGCTCGGTATAAGTTTTCGTCGACGAGAATGTATTTGGTTCCCCATCCATAAAGCAGATCGAGAGTCGCAGGTGCTGGAAACGCGCTAAGGTCAGGCCAGTATGCAAGATTAGGCGGATTTTGCGCACTGCCCATGATGATCCGCTTGCCGGTCAGCCTCGTCGTGTAAATAGCGGGGCCGCCATAGCCGTGTCGGGGAATTGGATACTCCATGACTGCAAAAGTGTCGGGCTGTTTGGCGAGCCAATCATCGACCCCGCGCGGTGCAACGGCGCTCATCGCCATGGGTCTGGGTAAGAAATCGATAATTACCAGAGCCATCGCGGCGCCAGCTATTCCTACGCTGACTATCCGACCAGCATGGAGCCGTCGTTTTGCCCATTCGAGAGCCTGGGCCAAACCACCCGCGGCCAGGAGCCCTACGGAAAGTTGAACCAAAAATCCCAGGCGTGACCAACCACGAAGATTGTTGAAGCCAGGAAGAAGCCGGAGCAGCCGTCCCGGCGCAAACATGGGCGATAACGGAACGTCATTCGTCGAGGCACTCAGCGGAGGTGGATGAGTTATGTAGACGCCCGGACCGAAGGAAAAAATCAGGCACGCTGCGGCCATCGCGATGAGCGCGGCAACGACTCGTCGGCGAGGATGAAAAACACCCGCTGCAGCAAGTAGCAGAGCTGCGGTGCCGAGGTACAGCTGCCATTCCGACTGCCAAAGCCCGTTTGGGCCGTTGCGCCACAGCCGGGCAACGCTATTCCCCCACCAGAGGTGTGTAGTTGGCGGAATAATGTAATCGGCTACTGCGGCGGCAAAAGCCTGCGACTCTCCAGCGCCACGGTAATCAACGACACCTCCATGCGTCGCGAGATAGTACGGGATCAGAAATGGCAGGACAAAAACCAGCGCAACAACGACAAAAATCAACCCCAATCGAAGCAGATGAGAAAGATCCTGCCAGCGCTTTGTCCAACTAATGCGAAATGCGACATAGAAAACCGCCGCGATAGGAACCATGAAGAAGTAGTACCAGGTCGTCCACGACGAGAGGCCAAAGAAAACGCCAGCGAG
>DATHJP010000050.1:0-3272 GCA_035489695.1 Terriglobales bacterium | reverse complement strand
CATACTCATATTTCTTTCTCCGCCAAATCAGAAAAAGGGGTTCAGTTGGCTCCGGAGCGAGAATACCTGGGCACGCCGCAGGAATGTCTGTCAGTTATGGATCGCAAGAACCTTCGAGCCATGGTCAATCTGACAGGAGGTTATGCTCACGGTCTAGTGGATGCTGTGGCCAGGTATGATCGCGCTTTTCCCGGACGCTTTTACACCTTCACCGAACCTTCATACTCGCGGTTCAAGGAACCGGATTATCCGAAACTTCAGGCGCAGGCCATTGAGCAAGCCCGTCGCGATGGCGCCCGCGGTCTGAAGATTCTCAAAACCTTGGGGCTCTACCTTCGAGAAAACATCACCTCTGGCGCTTTGGTGAAGATTGATGATCCAAGATTCGATCCTATGTGGGATACCTGCGGGCAACTGAATATGCCGGTAGCGATTCATATCTCGGATCCGCTCGCCTTTTTTACTCCGACGGATCGCTTCAATGAGCGTTTTGAAGAACTCAACAACCATCCCGACTGGTCTTTTTACGGGGCGGGTTTTCCCAGCAACGCTGAATTAATTGAGGCGCGTAACCGGATGATGGCGAAACATCCCAAAACACAGTTCGTGGTGTTGCATGTCGGCAACTTCTCGGAAAATCTGGAGAATGTTTCGCAAAATCTCGATCGCTTCCCCAACATGAGCGTGGATATTGCCGCACGCATCGGGGAACTGGGACGTCAACCGCGAACCGCGCGAAAGTTTTTCGATAAATATCAGGACCGGATTTTATTCGCCACAGATGCCACCCTGCATGGCGACGCGTATCCGCAACAGGTGTTCAACGATAAGCTGTACGAAATCTACTATCGCTTTTTGGAAACCGACGACGAATACTTCGATTACGCTCCGGCGAACGTACCACCGCAGGGCCGCTGGCGAATCTACGGCATCAATCTCCCGGAATCGATTCTGCGCAAGGTTTACTACGAGAATGCTGCAAGACAGTTGAGAATCGCGGCTTAGAAACTTGGGTCCTACGCCACGATCACTTCGATCCCTGCTTTGCGCAGCGCTTCGGTGAACTCAGCAGGAGCTCGGCTGTCGGTGATAAGGCGATGAATGTGTTCCAGGGGGCCGATGCGCGAAACACTCCGCCGGCCTAATTTGCTGAAATCCGCGACTACGTTCACTTCTTTCGAGATCCGCATCATCAAACCATTCAATTGCGCTTCGAATACATCGGGAGTTGACGGCCCGATTTCCAGGTCGAAGCCATCCACGGCCAGAAAAAAACGGTCGGCATGCAGTTCTCTCAGCATTATTTCTGCCTGCGGACCCACAAAGGAACCCGATACAGGGCGCAGCAATCCTCCTATCATGATTACGGAAATGCCGCGGGCATCCATCAATTCCGATGCGACGTTCAAAGCATTCGTAATCACAGTGATCGACTGCAGCTTCCGGCTTTTCAAATGCCGGGCAACTTCCGCAGTAGTGGTTCCTGAATCGAGGATGATCGTTTCATTAGATTGCACCAGCTCGGCGGCAGCTCGACCGATCCTAACTTTTTCGACGTGGTGCAGCGTCTCTTTCAGGCGCAGGGGATAGTCCTGATTCGCTTCCAGGCGCCGAACTGCGCCTCCGTGCGAACGCACAGCGGTCCCATTGGAGGAGAGGGCATCGAGATCCCCGCGTGCAGTTACAGCAGAGATTGAAAATCTCTCGACCAGGTCGCGGACAGTCACCTGTCCCTTTTGTTCGATCAGATCGATGATTTTCCGGCGCCGCTGCTCGGCGAGCAGACGTGAAGTCTTTGCTGTCCGCATGTGGAAGGGGCCTCAAGTCTAGCTGCCGGCTGGTTGCTGGTCAATTCGTGCCCGCCGAAGCGAAGCCTGGATTTCCCGCATAGTTATACCACTGACTTACAGCAGAAAAGAGAAGAAAATCGCAAATAAACGAAGACATAAATTAAGCTTCGGCGTTAGACTGGTTCACTTCATTGATCATGCCGATTGACACGGAAGAAGAACTGGAAGAGCGCCTCTCCAGGCCCGCAGAAGCCGATGCAGCCGCAATTGCCGGTCTGGACGGCGATCTAATCATTTTGGGTGCGGGCGGCAAGATGGGACCAAGTTTGGCTCGCTTGGCGCGGAGAGCGGCAGATCAGGCAGTGGTGAAAAAGCGGATCGTCGCCGTCGCTCGTTTCAGCAATCCCAAACTCCTCTCACAGCTTTCGTCCGAGGGCATTGAGACCATAGCCTGCGACTTGCTGGAGCCAGGCGCATTATCAGCCCTCCCAGATGCTCGCAACGTCATTTTCATGGCGGCGCGAAAATTTGGGACTACCGGATCTGAATATTTGACTTGGGCAATGAACACGTATTTGCCCGGCTTGGTCGCCGAGCGATTTCGCGACGCACGGATTGTGGCATTTTCTACCGGCAACGTCTATCCACTGCAACCCGTGAAAGAAGGGGGAGCGCGGGAGTCGACAGCGGTGGATCCTCAGGGTGAATATGCGCAATCGGCTCTGGGCCGGGAGCGCATGTTTGAATAGGGATCAGCCAAGTGGGGCACTCCGGTCGTGATCCTGCGCCTGAATTATGCAATCGATTTGCGTTACGGCGTGCTCGTCGATATCGCAACTGCCGTCCTTCATCGGAAGCCAATTGATCTCAGCATGGCCGCAGTGAATGTCATCTGGCAAGGCGATGCGAACGCAATGGCTCTGCGATCATTCGCTCATTGCCAGTCGCCACCGTTGATTCTGAACATCACCGGCCCTGAAACGCTTTCCGTGCGGTCCATCGCGGAACAATTTGGCCGCCGCTTCGGAGTCGAACCTCTGTTCAGTTCTGAAGAGATGCCGACGGCCCTGCTCAGCAATGCCACAAAGGCGCACCAGCTTCTGGGACCTCCCTCAGTCGCCCCGTGCGAGATGATGGACTGGATTGCGAACTGGATTAAACGTGGTGGCGTAATGCTGAATAAACCTACTCACTTTCAAGCGCGAGACGGAAAATTCTGATGACAGTCCGAGAGCGGCTTCGGAGCGGCCTGGTAATTCCCGCACATCCCCTTGCCCTGACTCGCGAGCGCAAATTGGACGAAAAGCATCAACGTGCCCTAACGCGCTACTACCTGGCGGCCGGCGCTGGCGGGATCGCCGTGGGTGTGCACACCACGCAGTTCGCCATCCGTGATCCAAAGATCGGATTGTTCAAGCCAGTCCTTGAACTGGCGATCGAAGAAATGCGCAAACACGACCTGGTCAAAATTGCCGGCGTTTG
>DATHJP010000049.1:0-3662 GCA_035489695.1 Terriglobales bacterium | reverse complement strand
ATTTCAAGTCCGAGAACCACGCTTGCTTTTCCGCGATCTGATCCAGATTGCCGGGCTTCAGATCATTCAGATTGAACATCAGAAAGTTGTATTCCAGGCTCGGACCCAGAGCGAAGAGCTCATAACCTTGATTTTTCTGCTCTTTCGCCAGCAAATTGTAATTGTCGGAATTCAAACGGCTGATCAGGTCCGTGTCTCCGGCCTGAAAACGAATGACCTGCGCATCCTCATTTCCTACAAACAGAAAGACCACTTGATCAAGATAAGGAAGCCGATTCTTTTTTTGGTCTACCTTCCAGAAATACGGATTTCGCTCCAGCACCATCCGCTGTCCGGCAACATATTCTTTCAAGCGAAACGGTCCCAGGCCGGCGATCTCTGCGGGAGACGTATTCGCGTTCCATAGTTGGGCAAATCGGCCTTCGTGATAGGGCTTTTCCAGAAGATGCCGTGGCAGGATGGCCAGGCTATCAAAGATACGTTCCGCTGCCGCATACGGCTGTGCCAGCGCGAATCGAACCGTATACGAGTCTACTTTCTGAACTTCCAGCGGCTTTCCGCCTACAACCAAGAGGTCCCGTTGCGGAGAATGAACTTTCTCATCCAGATAAACCTGAAAAGTAAATAGAACATCATCAGCATCGAAGGGCTGGCCATCGGAAAAACGCAAACCACGCCGCAATTTCAGTGTGAATACACGGCCATCCTTGGAGGCTGTCCATGATTTCGCCAGTGACGCTTCCACTTGCTGTGACGCTCGATTGATGTGAATCAGGTCCGCCATCATCCGGCCGATTACTTCCCGAGAAGGCGCGTCCCCGGCAGTCACCGGATTGAGCGTCTTGGGCTCGGTGCGTTGCCCCACCACCAGCGTTCCACCGTAGCGCCCAACTTCGTTGTCGGTGGTTTGCAGCTCTTCCCCTCGTTGAGGTGGCTGCGGAAGCGAGGAGGCAAAGAAAAAAGGCGAGGCCGCCAGCAAAAATACGAACACCCGAACCCGGCGGCGGATATCCATTAGGAAATTTGTTGGCTTAGGCTGAAGCAGATTGTAAGCGCTCCTGAATAGCATTCGCTACCGTGAAGTAACCAAGAGAGATAAGTATCAATGCCAGCGCCGGGGCAAACATCCACCAATACGAAACCAGCACGCTGTACTGTTGCAAGTTCGCCAGCAAGTTCCCCCAACTGGGCATCGGCTCGCTCAATCCCAATCCAAAAAAAGAAAGGGTGACTTCCGCGATCACATACTGCGGAATCAACAATGCCGCCTGGGTGAGAAGGACTCCGTAAGTGTGTGGCAGAATGTGACGCCGCAGAATATACCCGCTCGATGCCCCGAAACCGCGGCTCGCCAGAACATAATTCCGCGACTTGGCGCTAAGCACAATTCCTCGAATCAACCGCGCTGGACGCGCCCAGCCAATGGTTCCGATCACAGCAACTAGCAAGAAAAAAGTTTGCGCCGGGCTGATGTGCAGGGGCAAAAACGCTCGAACCGCAAGCAACAAATAAAGCCATGGAAGAACCAGGAATAGCTCAGCCAATCGCATCACCGGCTCATCTACCCATTTTCCGTGAAAGCCGGAAACGGCGCCTAACAACAATCCGAGCACCAATGAAATGCAGGTAGCAAGCAGTCCCGCTCCCAGGGAAATGCGCCCGCCGTACAAGATTCTGGAAAACTGGTCCCGCCCGTAGTTGTCACTTCCCGCCAGGAAAATCTGTGCCGGAGCTTCGACACCAAACAAATGAAGCTGCGTTCTGACGCCTGCATTGGCAGGTTCGTTCACCCGCACGAAAAAGTAAATCGGGTATTCACGCTGCCGCGACTCCTGGTATTCATAAATACTTTGCGGAAGTGGAGCCCATTGATACATGAACGGCCGCAAATGCCAGTGCCCACGGGCATCGACGAAATGAATACGCGTAGGAGGCACGAAAGGCAAATCACGATTCTGCGACGCCGGATCGTAAGGCGCGACAAACCCCGCAAACACAATCGCTGACTGCAGCAATAGCAGGAAAGTTATGGCGATGATGAGCTTGTTGCTGAGCATTCGCTATTCCGTCCGCACTCGTGGATCCACGGCCACGAGCAGAGCGTCGGCCAAAAGATTTCCCGCGATCATGAATACGGTTGACGACATCACGACTCCGATGACCACGTATAGATCTCTGGAAACGGAAGCCTCAAGCAAAAGCGGCCCCAACCCCGGCCACCCGGTGATTACTTCCACCAGTAACGAACCGCTGAGCAATCCCGCCAGCGATAATCCGAATAGCGAAATCAGCGGATTGGCGCCCGCCGGCAGCGCGTAACGAAAAAGAACCGTTGACCGGGTGATTCCATGTCCGCGAGCCGCCGTAATAAAAGGACTGCTGAGAACTTCCATCATGCTGGCGCGAACGTGTCGTACCAGGACTGGCAAGCTGGCCAGCACCAACGTTAGGACGGGAACAATCAAGTGTTTCGCCAGGTCAATCATCTTTTCGGTGAATCCGAATTGCTCGAATCCTCGCGAGACCATTCCCCCCGACGGCAACGCATGGGTGCGGATCACGAAATAGAGGAGACCGAACACCACCACCATTTCTGGAACGGCCAGAAAAAACGATGTACTCGACATGCAAACGCGGTCAGTCCAACTCCCCGCCCGGCTGGCCGTCCAGACTCCAAGCGGCACCGCGATCAGCCACGCGATGAACGTCGCGCATACAGTGAGAAGCAAAGTATTCCCTGCTCGAAGCAGAATCAATCCGCGGACCGGAGAGTTGTAGGCGAATGAGTACCCCCATTCACCTCTCATCACCGACTCCACCCAACGCTCGTATCTCACAGGCAGCGGCCGGTCGAGCCCGTACTGTGAACGCAGCGCCGCCACCGTGTCCGACGAGATCTGCGGATTCAGTTTCATCTCATCAAAGAAATTCCCGGGCGCGAGATCCGTAAACAGAAAGCAGAACACCGATACGCTGATCAGGAGCAGTGCCCCGTGAACCAGCCGCCTCTCCAGGTATTTCATGATCCTGCTCCCAACTGAACATCTCGAAAGGCGGACTCAAGATCTCGAACCGACGACAGTAAGTGACGGGTATGGACATGTTGCGGAGAGCCGAGCACTTCCTGGCGCGTCCCTCGCTCGACGATTTCCCCACGGTGCATGACCAACACAAAATCGGCAACGCGCTTGACCAGAGTCAGATCGTGGCAGATCAGCAAGTAGGTCAACGCGTGAGCGCCTTGCAGATCTGAAAGCAGCTGCAGTATCTGAGCCTGGGTAATCAGATCTAAGTTGGAGAGCGATTCGTCCAGTATCAGAAAAGCCGGTTGCAATGCAACCGCACGGGCAATGGCGAGCCTTTGCCGCTGACCACCACTGAACTCAAGTGCAGGGCGATTCGCCCAATCAGGCGACAGCCCGACTTCTTCCATCAATGCGCATGCAAGTCTGCGCAATTCGCCTCCACTTGCCCGCCTCTGGATTTCAAGTGGCTCCGCGATAATTTCTGCCGCAGAAAAACGTGGATTCAGGGCTCCGGCGGAATCCTGGAAGACCATTTGGATTCTCGGTCGCAACGAGGCCAACTCTTTTCCTCGCCGTCGCGAGATTTCCTCTCCCTCAAACCAGATTTCTCCCTTGTCCGGCGGTTCCAACATCGCC
>DATHJP010000048.1:0-2159 GCA_035489695.1 Terriglobales bacterium | reverse complement strand
TGAAGTGCGCCCGTGTTGTGTCGGATCTGTAAACCGACAAAGATCAAAGACACAATGACGCCAATTGAGGCAACAATTTGCGCGAGATCGGCTAATTGTTGGAACGACATAGGAATTAAATATCGGTGAGGTTGGGCTGCTCCTCACAGGTCTAACCGCCTCAGTTACCTCCTAGAGTGAGATTTCCATTCCTTCGCGAGCAAGCACCGCGTTGGGGAACCGTTCTCGACATAAATTTTCGATGCGCTGAAGAAACTCGTCGTCGTGTTCGGGGTCGTGATGCGTCATGGCCAGACGCTTCACGCCGGCCATCCGCAACTTGCATCGCTTGATCGAAGCTGCTGTGTCCCCATCCGCGCCGTTTCTGCAGTTCCTCGGCAGTGTATTGGGCGTCGTGGACCAACAAGTCCGCGCCCTGCGCCAACTCCACCAGCCGCGGATCAATCTGCTCGCCGTGCTCGACATCTGTGCAAACGACAAGCACTTTGCCATTTCGCTCGATCCGGAAGCTATATGCTCCACCGGGATGGTTGTGCCTTTGAGCGGTGACGATCGTTTCCACATTGTTGATGCCGGTAAAGTGCTTGCTGGCATCAGCGATTTGCAGGAACTCGAAATCGGCCCCCATGTGATTCAATTGGACCGGGAAATATTCCGCCTGCATTTGGACTTCGAAAATCTCCCGCAGATTGCTGACTGTCTGGTCCCGGCCGACCGTCAGAAGCGTGATTTTCTGGCCAGGATCATAAGCCTGGGCAAAAAACGGAAAGCCCTGGATGTGGTCCCAGTGGAAGTGCGTGAACAGGATGATAACTTGTTCCTGCTTGTGGCCGATGGCGCGTAGGTCCCTGCCCAGATTTCGCAGTCCCGTGCCGGCGTCAATGATGGCGATACGATTCGTATCGGGGAACGTGATTTGCAGGCAGGTGGTGTTGCCGCCGAATTGCTGAAAACTCGCGTCGCAAATGGGGATGGATCCCCTGGTACCGTAAAACTTAAGCCTCATCGAATCCTTTTTCGTAAAGGTAATCCCCGCCTCGCGAACAAGAAAAGAGATAAGCCACGGAAGGCGGTGGGGCGATCTATTTTCATTTTAGCCTTCATGATTCATCCTGGCCTACTTCGCCGATACCGGGCGAGAACGAGTTCCGGAATGGAGCTGAGCATGATCGCGCCAATAGGTCGCGCTGCTGTGGGCCGCGGGCCCTGGGCACGTCTCATCGTTGCCAGAGTTTAGTCTAAGCGCGCACCCTGCAGCGCATGGTTAGGGTGCGGGTTCGGACTACTTCGTGCATACTGGGTAGCGCAGGTGTGTGACGCCGATGCCTTGGATGACGGTCGGGTTGCCGAGGACGATTGGGGTGCCGGCGAGGTGGTCGAAGAGTCGAATTCCGGAGCCGAGAAAGACCGCGGCGATGTCGATGTGGATTTCGTCGAGGAGTCCAGCGTTGAGGCATTGCTGGATGGTATCGGCGCCGTGGACTCCAACGGACTTCCCGGCAGCTGCGGTTCTGGCTTGGTTGACGGCGGTTTCGATGCCGTCGGTGATGAAGTGCACAGTCGAGCCGGGACGTGGCCACCCGTCGGGGATGTGGTGGGTGAGCACAAATGCCGGTCCCCAGGCGTGGTTTCCGCCCCATCCTTGGGCGACGTCGAAGGTGCGTCGGCCGGTAAGCATGGCACCCAGTTCGGAGATGAGACCGTGAAGGTGCTCGGCGCTCGGCCGGGACACGCGAAACGTCATGGGGTCCGATCCTCCAATGGGGATTTCAACGTCGCCGGAGAAGTACCAGTCGAACACTTCGGCCACGCCATCGTTGAGGTCGGCGACGTAGCCGTCGAGCGACATTGACATTATTGCGACAACTTTCGAAACGGGATTGTGATTTGTCTTCATTTTGTTCTTTTGCCGTTTGGCGATTGATCGGACTGTGCGTCTAGTGACTCGACGAACGGCGCGGGTCAATTAGGACACGAAAGAAACATTTTTTCAGGGTGCGCGTCGAGTCGCCTAACAAGAAAGAGATAAGCCACGGCAGGGTGTCGTTGCAAACACACTGAAGTTGCCTTGCAATGGGGCCGTTGGCTTCATCGATTGGTTAGATGACTTTGCGTGGCAGTAAGGAAAGCGTCCGAACCAGAATCTTCATTTTCGGGAA
>DATHJP010000047.1:0-3858 GCA_035489695.1 Terriglobales bacterium | reverse complement strand
GCAAACCCCGCGACAGTCAAGCGAATCAGCCGCCACATATAGAAATCATATCTCAGTTCTGACGTCATGGCGCAGCTCCAGTCCGCCCCTAATGATTTAGATGATTAGAACCTCCGCATGACGCAAGAGTTGCGTTAGCTGCCGCAGAATGAGCTCGGCTGCATCCTGCTCCTAGGATTATGGCGCTAAAGCTATTGAAAGCAGGGTGTTTCGCTCGTGCGTGGAAGCCTAGGCTCGTGCCAACTCCGCCAAATTCCATATCGCGTTTGCGATTAAGAGTCCCGATAGACATGCCAATACCAGGTTGCGGTAACGGGTTTCCAGCAGGTCCGCCGAAATGCCTGCGACAAACACCAGCAGGAAGGGAAGCGCAACCAGTTGGAAACCGAGTCCTGGATAATGCGGCGTAGCGATGCCCATCAGAACCAAGATCACCGCCACGAACAAAGGCGCTGTGTTGCCGAAGTAACGCGTCCGCGGCCAGAACAGGTATACCGTCAAGGCAACGGGAATGGCCAGCACCAATGCCGGGTTGCTTTGCCCTAATTGCGCGAACACCCGCCGATACGCCCCCGCCATCGCGAAACTACGCCAAGCGAGAGGGAAAAAATCAGCATGCGCCGTCTCCGACAAAAAGGATTTCCACTGAAAAACATAAGACGCGTAGAGGAGCAGGACGCTGATTGCGCATGCAGCCGTCCAAATCATGGCTGCGGCAATGCGCCGCGTCGGCGCGAGATAAAGCATGAACGCGAGCGCGATCGGAATCACCACGATCAATGAAAATTGCGATCCGATTGCCAGTGCCAGTGACACGCCCAGCAGAACGATACGCCGCCAGTTCCATAAAACGACTTCACGCGGCGCGTACAACGTGTGCGCTACAGCAATCGCAGTGAAAATCGTCCCGAAGGCGCCCCAGGCCGCTCCTACTTCGGGCTCCGCAAACCACACGGCACTACTTCGAAGGATCGCCGGTGAAAAACAATACAGCCCTAGCGCAACGTAACCTCCGGCGTTGCCGTAAAGCCGGCGCGCTACATACCAGAGGGAAGCGCCCAGCAGAATTCCAAACAAAAGATATGGCGCTCGCGCCAACCATACCAAGGAATGATTGGAATGTAAGCGCATGTCTTCAGGCCATAGCAGCAGAGGCGCCGACGCTACCAAGTACCACAACGAAGAGTGGTTGGGATCGGAGGCTCCAGTTTCGGTTTCTTGTGGCGTAGAAGATGGGTGCGGGTTTCGTCCTTCATTCCAACGCCGGAAGCCCTCGCTGATACGGGATTCCTCTCGTGGAGTCAATTCGGCGCTGCGATGCACCAGCCAGGCGCACTCTCCGAGAAATACCAGCAGCAGGAGTCCGGCCAAAATCTGCGGCCGGCCGAAGCGTTCGCGTGTAAAAAATCTATCCATGCAGGGAAGGGGAGTGTTTTACCATGTCCCAGGTCGATTCTGGCAGCTCTATTCTGGCAGCTCTATTCTGGCAGCTCTATTCTGGCAGCTCTATTCTGGAAAGTTCCGCTATGGACGAGCCCAAAGAAAGCCTGACCCCACAAGCGAACGACGACCCACAACCACTGCAGGGGCAGAATGTCTCTCCATCTCCAACTAGTCCGGAGGTATCGCTGTCGCACCCTGTACGCACAGTGTTCGTGGGGCCTGAAGGCCTGCGTCTGGTATGGCGATTCATGCTGTATCTCGCGATGGCGGTCGCAATTGCCTTCTTGCTTGGCGCAGTTTCGCATTTCGCGCACCTCACTATCAGCCGGCTGTGGATCAGTCTGGTGGCCGAAATTCAGCTCCTTCTGGCAGCCGTAATACCGGCTTGGATCATGGCGCGAATCGAGCGGCGTCCTTTCGGCGCGTATGGCCTGCCGCCGCGGATGGCATTCGGTAAATTGTTTTGGCTGGGAGCGCTCTGGGGACTGGTTGCGCTAACCCTCCTGATGATCGTCCTGCGCGGTGCAGGGGTGTTTTACTTTGGAGGCCTCGCATTGCACGGAGTGCGCGTGTTGAAGTTTGCCGCATTTTGGGGCGGTTTCTTTTTACTGGTCGGCCTGTTCGAAGAATTCCTCATGCGAGGCTACACCTTGTTCACTCTCATGCAGGCCTTCGGTTTCTGGCCCGCCGCCA
The DNA here is from genome assembly GCA_035489695.1 of Terriglobales bacterium. GTDB lineage: Bacteria > Acidobacteriota > Terriglobia > Terriglobales > Acidobacteriaceae > 40CM-3-55-5. Next base: position 1,722 of record DATHJP010000047.1, on the reverse strand, counting down.
TTGTGCTTTCCGTTCTGTTTGGAGCGATTCACCTGGCCAATCAAGGCGAAGCCTGGATTGGCGCTGCGGCCGCCGGCCTGATCGGTTTCTTCTTTTGCCTGACCCTTCGCCGCACCGGCAATCTATGGTTCGCCGTCGGCTTCCATGCTTCGTGGGATTGGGGTGAGACTTATCTGTATTCCGTTCCCAACAGCGGCACCGTTGCGCCTGGACACCTTCTCAGTTCATCTTTTCATGGTTCGCCCTTGTTGAGTGGCGGCTCGGTAGGACCGGAAGGAAGCGTGTTTGTCTTTGTGATCATGGCCGGGCTGTGGGTGATCTTTGACCGTTTGCATCCTGGGGCGAAGTATCCCGCCGACGTTCATTAGATTTTCGCTTTTACCACGAATAGTGCACCGTATACGAAATCACCTGCTCACCGTCCGCCGCAATGGTCACAGGAAACTCGGTCGTTTGAGCATCCGTCTTGCGCGATTCATGCGACTGTTCGATCAGCTTCCAATTCGTGCAGCGATACAGGTGCTCGACCACACGCACGCTCACTGCTTCTTTCTTGTGATTACGGACCCGGATCTCGAACGACTCCTCCATCCAGTTGTGATTTGAATCGACTCGAATGTTGGTGCGCTTGCGTTCTCCGACGACATCAAACGCGTTCCCCGTATACACCCGGATGGTTTCATCTTTTGGCGTGTGGTCAATCACGTTTTCGCCGGTGAACTCGAGGTGACCATCGGTGTCGCGGCGGTAGAAGCGCAACTTGCCCTTAGGCAGGGGAACACCGAGATGATTCAACTCCGCATTCTTGAACTCCTCCATCACCCATACCTTGGGATTGGACTGCGTGCCGTAGCTCTGGTCCTGCCGGATTTGCTCCAGGTTGTAGTAGCCATACTGATCGACTTGCGCACCGTCGTAGACATAGAGTCGCAACGCGTGGATGCCCGTTGCGCGCACAAACTCCACCTGCTTGGTCTCCTGGTCACGCAGCGTAGTGGGTCGCTCCAAGGTATACAGATGAAACTCGTCAAATGACTTTTCGCGCACCACTGGCCGCATCTCGTCCGCGACCTGCGCCTTGGCCGCCGCCAAGTACGCTCGATTGGCGGGCGTGCCACCCTGGATCTTGTTAACGTCGCCGGCCAGCAGCTTGATGCTCGCGTTCTCGAATGTTTTGCCACTCTGGTTGTGCATGGTCACCCAGCCGATCATGTCAAGCAGGTCAGACTTGCCCTTGGGATTGTCGGAGACCACCAGGTTGTAATCTGCCTGCCAGTTCATCCCACCGCTCACATAAGAAATTTCCGCATCGAACTTGCCAGGATCGCTGGTTTCAAGCATCCAGCTCAATGTAGGTTTGAGGATCGAGTCGCCGGTCAGCGCGGGAAACAGCGGCTGACCAGGTAAGCCAAAGCGCAACACGCCGTCAATTTCAATGATGGGTTGGCCCATGCCCGGCTGCGAATACCCCTGCGCGTAATTAGTACTGGGAATGTATCCGCTGCGCACAATCTTTCCCTTGACGATTTCTTGTTTGTCCGCTCGCTGTATCAGAAAATCGATCGTCTTTCCCTCGTAGAACGAAAGTAAGAGTTCCTGCGAGATAGGATCGTTGCGGTAATTCTGCTCCAGGATTTGAAGCGCGCGCCCGTTTGGATCTCGCAAGATTACGGAGTCCGGCTCCAGATGCGCTGCGATTCCCGAATACACCACGTGGTTCGC
>DATHJP010000046.1:0-7586 GCA_035489695.1 Terriglobales bacterium | reverse complement strand
CAAGATTCTTAGGTCCCTGATTGCGCCCGAGGAAACGAGCCTGACGTAGAAATCGGCGACGCCAACGGAGATGAGGCTCATCCACGCAAACAACATGTGATGCTCATTCATTGCGCTCAGGCCACGCCACGTTGAATGACGCGGGCCCGCGAAATTCACGCAGGAGAAGCAGTCCAGCTTGCCGCCCAGCAGATGGCGTAGGGAGTGACAGGAGAAAAGATAGAGCGTCAGCAGAATGATATTGACCAGCAATACGATGGAACCGACGCCCACGCCGAATCCATTTTCAAAGAAGAAGCTGCGAACAGCGTCATACCAGAGAAAGGCGAGGAAGACGACCGCCAAGTACATGAAGTATCGATGCGCGTTCTGCAGGATGAAGGGAAACTTAGTTTCGCCCAGGTAGCGGCGCCCGGATTTTTCCGCGACTGCGCAGCCAGGGGGATCAAGAAAAAAGGCGCGGTAATAGGCTTTGCGATAGTAGTAGCAGGTAACGCGGAAACCGAGCGGGCCCGCCAGAATCAGCAGCGCGGGAGAGAAAGGCCAGTAACGATGGTGGACATCGATCAGCGGAGAATAAAAGGGAGAGAGATACGGTCCCCACTGGAAGTACGCTCCCTCAAAAGCCCGGAAAGTTGCGTAGACACCGAATCCGCCGAGTCCGACAATTACCGGAATTACTTGAATCCACCAAGCATCACCTTGCGGCGTGCCCTCGACATGGGCTTGCCCTAAAGAGGCCACAGCTCCTCCTCCAACAATTCAGTGTTTTTTCTTTCCCATCACTGCCCTGTTGGGGGCCGAGGGAACGTGGGGCGTTGTGCATTATAGTCTGGTCCGCAGATGAAAGTGAAAATGACGGACGCCAAAAGGAAAAACGGATTCGCAACAACAACGCTATGGGACCAGTGGCAGAGGCCGCGAGAATTTCAGGATGCACTCGCGCTGTTCAGGCGACAGCCCGATGAATTCAAAACCGTGCACGAAACCCGCGCGATGTCGGACCACCGCTCGCAAGGCCAGCGGTTGCGGCCCGCCCGGAAGCGAAAACTCGAGAGAAACCACTTCTCCCGCAACCAGTGCGGTTGAGATGACGCCACCCAATCCCGCCTCCGCGATCTCATGACATCGGCCTTGCAGCTGGACGTATCCGTCCTGGCGAAGAACTGTAACTGTCAGAGGCAGGTCCGTACGGTGTCTGGTGAAACGTCGGCGTTGTTTGCCTTGTTTGGAAGACATGTCGAGCTGGTTGCGAGATTTTGTCATCGGTCTCGAAAACTACATCGCTATGATCCAACATAGCCGAGAACGAACAAGGTTGGGATGTATTTCTGGTTACCTTAGGCCAATGGGTTCCGTAGTAAGTTCTTGGGGAGACTCGGTCAGACGGCAGATATCAAACTTTTCGTCGAACGGCGGTGGTTGTTGCAAGCTGGAGCGGGAGACCGGGATCGAACCGGCGACATCCAGCTTGGGAAGCTGGCGTTCTACCGCTGAACTACTCCCGCTCAGAATTCTGAGTGAATCTTACCAGCATGAGTGAGGTCTGTCACCGGACCGTGCTTGTGACTTGTTCGGTGACCAGTCGATGGTTATTCTGCGCAGCATGATGACAAGCAGATCAACCGGATCAGGTGCATGGTTTTGGTTTGCTATTTCGGCGTCGGTCGGTGTGGCGGTGGAAATCATCATCACTGCAATAGAGCAGCGGCGCGAATCGTGGGACTCGCCTTCCTACTGGACGTTCGGTGTGCCTGCAATGATCGCAGGGGCACTGATCTGCGGCTTTCTGGCGCGGCGCAGTCGGGTAAGCATCGGCTACGCGCCGTTTCTAGGTCAACTGCTCACGATGGTAGTCAGAACGGGCGGCGGATCCATGTTGCCGCTGGGAATTATTTTTTCGGGATTTATCGGCCTGAGTGGAGTGGCGGCTGCCTTTGCGGGTGCATTTTTGGGAAAGAGAGTGTTGGGCGACACCGGATAAGCCAGTCTCATCAGCAAAGTGGGACCCGCCGTGAACTTCGCGTCCAGCAAATCCAACTCTACCCAACCACAATCAGTCGTCGCCGTGCGCACTTCCGATTCTGCGGATGCTGTGTCCGGCGGAGTATTGACCCTGCCGAGCTCCCATGGAAGCTGCGACCAACGCGACTCCCGGAATCTCGCCGGAAGGTTGTTTCCGAATCATGAGGATCGGCGAAGCACCACCCTTGCTGGATTTGGTAAGCTCGGTTTCCAGCGGGCCCGCGGCCTGCAGAAATGAGCGGGCCCAGCGGTGCACATTGTGATCTTTGACGATAGTGCGTAGAAGTCGCATACGAGTGCGCTTCTCTTCCGTGGTCATCAAACACGCATCGTGGATGGCCTGTGCCACGCCAGCGAAATCGTTTGGATTCACAAGAATTGCGCCGTGGCGCAATTCGGGACCGGCACCGGCAAATTCGCTGACAATCAGCACACCACGCTCGTCCGCCTGCGCAGCACAGAATTCCTTGGCCACCAGATTCATTCCATCTTTGAGCGGAGTGATGAGCGCAATATCGGCGGCGCGATAGTAAGCCAGCAATTCAGCGCGCCCGAGGTTGCGGTGCATGTAATGGATCGGCACCCAGCCTGACTCGGTGAATTCGCCATTGATTTGGCTGACCAGAAGTTCGACCTCAAGGCGCAGTTCTTTGTAATTCGGAATCTCCTCGCGGCTGGGGACTACCACTTGCACCAAGGTGATTTGGCGGCGCAGTTCTGGAAAGCGACGGAGCAAGAGGCGAAACGATTTGAGTCTTTCCGGAATCCCCTTGGTGTAGTCCATGCGGTCCACGCCCAGGACGAGCACGTTGTCCAGCAATTGTTTGCGAATATTCTCGGCGCGCGCAGCTACGTCGGGATGCGCGGCAGGTATGGCGAATTCTTCGAAGTCGATGCTGATAGGGAAAGTTCCCACCACCGCTTGGCGCCCCTGCATCGATGCGAGCAGGTGAGGATGATTCTGCTCCACGGTCGCTTCAGGTAGCAGACGCTGGAGGCAGCTCACGAAATTGTTACGGTCGCGGTCGGTCTGGAAACCAATCAGGTCGAATTGAAGCAATGACTTCAGAATGCACTGCCGCCAAGGTAACTTTTCAAAAATATCGGGTGCCGGAAATGGGATGTGCAGGAAGAACCCCATCCGAGCACGCGATCCGGCCTCCCTCAAATATCGCGCCACGCTCATGAGGTGATAATCATGGACCCAGATGAAATCGTCATCCGTGGCAGTGTTAGCGGCCGCATGGGCAAATTTGCGATTGACCCGCTGGTAAGCTTCCCAATAGTCGGGATCGAACTTGCACAGCGACGGCATATCGTGAAACAGGGGCCAGATGATCTCGTTGGCGAAACCCGAGTAGAACTTCGCGATCTCTTCCTCAGAGAGCGCAACGGCTTGCAGGGTATGAAAGCGGCGGCGCGAAGCTTTTGCCAGCAAATGCTCCACGTCCGGACCTTGCCCTGGGCCAGCCCAACCGATCCACACGCCGGGTTGATGACGCCAGGCGGCATTCAGAGCGGTGGCTAGTCCGCCGGAACTGCGCTCTACTCGGGCGCCGCTGGCAGAATTTCGAATGAGCACGGGCAGCCGGTTAGAAACATTGATCAGGCGTCCTTTAATGAGCGTCATAACTCTTCTCCTGAGCATCGAGCCATTCCTGGAAAAACTGGATCAGCTCCTGCGGTGGTTGCAGCCACACATCAGCCGCGGTCGGCCGCGATTGCGAACCGACCAGCGCGGTAAGCCCTTTTCCCTGGAGCGCACGAAATGCGTCTTCATCAGTTTGGTCGTCGCCCAGGTAGGCCACTGCGGAGTCGGGGTGAATTTCATTGAGAACGGTATTTACGGCATCCCCTTTATTTTTGCCGGGAACGCGAAGTTCGAGGCCGCCATCGAAGTCCAGCAAGCTGAGCGAGTACTCGTCGCGAAGCGGAATCCAGCGCTCCAGAACGCGCGACTTGATGTCTTCGATTTCCGGCGCGGTCAAGCCTCTCCAATGCACCGCGACACCGCCGGGCTTGAGTTCAATTTGTCGCTCCAAGTCGTCGGAGCGCAAAGATGTGACTGCCATGAGAAGTCCCATTTGCTGATCGCGGGGAAGAACGCCGAGTTCATAGCTGCCGTCGGGTTTGAGCCGCTCCAAGCCATGGCTTCCCCAAATTTCTGGGTGGGGATGGATGCCGCTTAACAGCAGAAGTTCGCGGGCGGGGCGGCCACTGATGAGGACCACACGCGTTCCCTCCGCCATGATGCGCGCCAACAGATCGGGGATGTCGGGATAAGGAAAAGCTAGATTGCGGTCGGCGCAAAAAGGAGCCAGAGTACCGTCATAGTCGAGGAGAAGAACACGAGCGGAGGCAGACCTGAGGCGGTCCAAAAAAGACGCGTAACTGATTTGACGCTCGAGTGCCTTCATGCCGGCTCCTGAATTCAGCAGCAACCAACAACAAGAAAGCTATACCCGGCGCGAAGTGGCGAAAGAATCAGCCCCGTCAAAAGTGAACTGCTTAGACCAGCGTTCGCAGTTCAGGGCCGGCCAGTAACTGGCCTAACTAGGTGACCGTCCGTCGCAAAATTACGGCGGAGGTGGAAGAGCGGCGCATACCCCTATGCTGCCGCGGAATTTCGAAGAACTGACAACATTTTATCACGGAAAATCAACCGGAATTGCGCTTAGAAGGAAATGATTGAGCAGCAACTCAGGTCAGCAACTCACAGCAGCAACTCAGGTCCAGCGAAACCAGCGCAAGGCGAGCACAAACGAAATACCACCCCAGAGCACGAGCACTAGCAGACGTCCGGACTGCGAAGCGAGCGATGCACCTTGCAGGATCGTGGCCCGCAGGGCGTCATTGAGCGCAGTCAAAGGCAACGCTCTGATTAAGGGATGCACGATGGCGGGGAAACGTTCGTAAGAAAAAAAGACGCCAGAAAAAATCCACATTGGCATCATTACGAGGTTGATCAGTCCGCTGACACTCTCAATCTTCTGCGCGCGACTGGCAGTGAGCAAGCCCAGGCCACCGAAAGCAACTGCACCGATCGCTCCGAGCAAGAGAATGGTGAGTATGGATCCAAGCACACGCATATGGAAGACGAGCACACCGAAACCGAGCAGCAGAGCCACTTCTATGATCATCAGCACCAAGCGGCTGCTGGTAAGGGCCATCAAAAAATCGCTGCGTCGCATTGGGGTAGCCACGAACCGCTTGAGCAGCTTGCGCTGGCGCATGTCCACCAAAGCGAATCCGATTCCCCACATTCCAGAGTTCATCAAGTTCATTCCCAGCAGTCCGGGGATCAGGAAATCGATATAACGCGAGCCGGGCTCGGTGGAAGTCACGGCCGTGGTGGGCACTGGATCCTTGCGGCCCGCGGCTGATTGCAGGGCGTTGTCGACTTCCGATCGAGAAAGAACACTTTCGGGACGCGAGGGATCGTAGCGATAACGGAAGCCTCCGTTAGCAGCGGGCTCCACGACGAGATCGTACTTGCCTAGACGGAACCCCTGGAGAGCGAGTGTTTCGTCTAACACTTCGGCACGGATGGAAGACTTTTTCTGCTCGAGCAGGGACATCGCATGTTCAGCGCCGGGACCGGCGACGATCGCAATTCGAGTAATGTCGGCAGGTTTATTCCGGAAGGCGATGCCCAAGCCGAGGGCGAGGAGTAAGGGGAAGATGAAGACCCAGAAAATCACTTCGGGTTCGCGTTTGAGTTCTTTCATCCGCGCCATTAGCAGATGTGCGAAGCCCGACCAACGTCCGTTGCGGCGCTTCGGTGACGAAGGGTGGGTCTCGTGCGTTTCTCCTGGCGGAATTTGTTGCGAGACGGTCATCGATGCACCTCCGCGACCGTGGCGCTTTCGCTGCCGAGCTTTGCTCGGCCCGGACGGGCGGGGGCGCCCGTCCCCACATGGTTCTTGCAGTTCTTGCAGTTCTTGCGGGGTGGCATCATCAGTCTTCCCTCAGGTGGCGGCCGGTTAGGCGGACGAAGACGTCTTCCAGGCTGGCCTGTCGGGTGGTGAGGTGCAAGAGTTGAGAGCCCTGGTTGTGAACCGCATCCAGTAGAGCGGGAATGGTTCGATGAGGCTCGCGCACGTTCAGGCACACCAGGCCATCGTCGTGACGAACTGAGTCGACCCCTGGGAGCGCGCGCCATCCATCGAGAGCGGCGCCGTCCGAGTTGCCGGTGACAGAAAATTCCACTACGTGATGTCCGCCAAGCCGGTCGATCAGATCGGCTGGCGTGCCTTCGGCAATCAATTGTCCGTGATCCATGATGGCCAGCCGATCGCAAAGGCGCTCGGCCTCGTCCATGTAGTGGGTGGTAAGCAATACGGTGCCGCCAGCTTTCTGAAAAGTGCGAATGATGTCCCAGAGTTGACGACGGCTTTGCGGGTCGAGGCCAGTAGTCGGCTCGTCGAGAAACAGAACCTTGGGATTTCCTACTAGCGCAGTAGCGACGGCCAGGCGCTGGCGCTGTCCGCCGGACAGCTTTCCTACCCATGCGTCGGCTTTCTCGTTGAGCTGGAGGTCAGTTAACACGTCGTCCGATCCGCGGGGCTCGCGATAGAAGCTAGAAAACAGTTCAATGGTTTCGCGGACCGTGAGTTTTTCAGAAAGCCGTGTTTCCTGCAAAGAGATGCCTAGCCACTCGCGCAACTCTCGCGCGTTGGTTTGCCAGTCGTGACCAAGAATGGTGACTTTCCCGGAAGTTGGCTCCAGCAATCCTTCGAGGATTTCGATGGTCGTGGTCTTGCCTGCACCATTGGGGCCGAGCAAACCGAAACATTCTCCAGTTTCGATTTCGAGGTTCAGTCCACGGACGGCTTCAACTTTTCCATCGTAGGTCTTGCGCAGGTCATGGCATTGGATGGCGACTGGCACCGGGAAATTTTACCGTAAGGCGTGACTCGACGGCGGGAGCTCTGTCGATCAGTCGGAATCTGACGGCTTCCCGCGATACGAGGCCGGTAGGACGGAGTGGCGGGGCAGTGGCATTGGAGTATGTCCCTTTGCGTCATGCCAGAGGATTGCGTTGAGCACCGTGGAATTCACTGCGTCAGGACGGGAGAAGTCCATCCTCGCGGATTCTTCAGCACCCTGTCCACGTTTTGGATTGATTTGATAGATCAGTCCATTATCGCGATTGCGCCAGTCAGCACTGAAAGGCGGTTGGTCGCCGGGTCCTGAAAACAGCGGCGCCATTAAAGGCGCATACGCGTCGTTCTGGTTCATCGGAGGCAAACCGAGCAAGGTCTCGAGGGTGTGAACCATATTCACGGTGGTGTAGAAGCTATGATCGACGAACGGATGCCCGACCGAACCGGGCGAATACTTGCTGACAACGAATGCTATGGAACGATGGGCGTCGACATGATCGGCGCCGTCCTGGGCATCATCCTCAATTACCAGAATCGCAGTGTCTTCCCAGTAGGGGCTGTGCGAGACGGCTTCAATTACGCGACCGAGCGCGAGATCATTGTCCGCCACCGAGGCGGCTGGACGCGGATGCCCGGGCGCGGTGCCGTGGGTGTGGTCATCGGGCAGATAGAGTA
>DATHJP010000045.1:0-5403 GCA_035489695.1 Terriglobales bacterium | reverse complement strand
AAGTGAAACCGTCAGCCGTCTTCTTTATCGCGGTAGACTTGCTGAGATCACTTGGGAAACGCTTTCCGTCGTCAGCCTCATTCTCTCCAGCATCTGGCATGTGGGCCGCGATATACACCAATCCGGCAACCGATGGATCTGTCCCTGCTTCGGTAATCACCGCCCCCCCGTAGCTGTGACCGACAAGAATGCACGGTCCATCTTGTTGAGCCAGGACGCGCTTCGTAGCGGCGACATCCTCCTGGAACGACGTCTCCGGCTCTTGAACGATGCTGACGTTGTAGCCATCCTTGACCAGAATGTCGTAAACACTCTTCCAACCAGAACCATCTGCCCAGGCGCCGTGAACCAGAACAATATTCCGAATGCGATGCTCCTGTTTCTGCGCAAGCAGGTTCTGCGCGGAGAGTGCGCCGCAGGTCAACAGCAATAATGCCATGACGAAGGACCGCAACATTCCTCGTTCTCCTCGCATAGCCTTCATTGAATTAGTCATTGTGCCCGTCTCACATTTTTCTTCAGGCCGAACGCGTGCAGGATGTCCAGCGCAAATTCGCTCACGAAATTGTAGCCACTGCCGATTCCCGCCTGCGACAACATGCTGTATGCACCGCCACTCCATATATTCTGTTTCCCCGGTAACCAGGTGTTGTAAAGCAAGCCGGCTGCGAACGCCCCGGCATACATCGGGATTTGTGGCCGGAGTTCACGTTCAGTTCGGTTGTAGGCTACAAAGTTTCGTGATATCGCGTGGCGAGTACGAGGCCAGAACCCGTTGCAACGACAAAAGTCGTACCGAGGCTCATACCCGAGCAGAGCGTTCCCTCCTGAGACAATGCTATTTTGGACTACAAACTCTCCGTAGCGCGCTGCGTAGCGTCTGCCGTAGCCGGCAAACCCGCCTCCCCAATCGTGAGGTTCACCACGAGCCTGGTCAATTCCAGCGGAAAATGCCCTGGCCACATACGATCCAGCGGTGAGGAACGTTTGCCGCACATAAATCTGGCCTCGTTCCTTATTCGATAAAGGCTCAAGCGGCTCCTGCACCGGAATATATGGACCAATGATCCACTCGATCGGCAGTCGACCGAGCCTGGCAGATCTCGATGGCGCATTTTCTTGCTTCGTGGGGTTCTCTGGATACTTGTCATCGGGAGTGGGGCTACTCTGCTGGGCTGCGCCGGGTAACACCAACGAACCGAATCCGAGGCACAACGCAAAGATACGCATGCAGGCCCGAGCATCCCGGCGTGCTCCTGCCACAACCGCCATTGCTCCGGCTTTAATTGAATCGCGTCGAAAGGTCATCTTTCCCCACCGTGAAGCAAGTCAAAATTTGAAGAGATCCATGATTGCCCGCTGAGCATACATCACGTTGTGACTGATTCTGCCTCGGGAGTCTCCTGTTGGTCCACTGTTGTTTCCCATTTGGTCCAAAAACAACCTGCACCAATCCGCACCAGGGGCGCACCAAGAGCAAAAAGATTCAAAGCGGGAATACTTGGGAAGCGCTAAAAAAATCTGGCTGCCCCCCAGGGATTCGAACCCCGATATGCTGATCCAGAGTCAGCTGTCCTACCATTGAACGAGGGGGCAGCAAGCAGCCAAGAAGCGGAGTCTCTGCCACTCGATTTTAGGGGCTGGGCCGGTTGCGGTCAACCGAACCTTCCGCAGGCTTTTTATCTTTCAGTCCGCGCTAAAATCATTTCAGCGCACCAATAAGGAGCACAAATGGTGACCATCCTCGGGAACGTGAGCACGCTGACCGGCGAATACAGCGAGATTGCCCGTCGTCCCCTCGAAGCCAATCTTTGCGTCTTCGTGGTGATTGACATTCAGGAAAAGCTTTTGCCCCCGATCTTTCAGAAAGAACACTTGATTAAGAACTCGCGATTGCTGATCCGGTTAGCTGGCATTCTGAAGATGCCAATTCTTATGAGTACGCAGTACGCCAAAGGATTGGGCAACACCGTTCCTGAGATCGTGTCGCTGCTGCCCGAAACCGAGGCTATTGATAAGCACATGTTTTCCTGCTTTGGCAGCGATGTCTTCTGTTCTCTGCTGAAGCGCTTGCCCGGCAACCGCAACACTTTATTGCTGTGTGGAATGGAGAGTCATATCTGCGTCATGCAGACGGCACTTGGCGCCTTGCGGGAGGGCTATCTCGTCCATGTAGCCTCGGACGCGGTGAGTTCGCGCACCGAATGGAACTGGAAGATCGGGCTGGAGCGCATGCGGTCGGCTGGCGCCATCATTTCTTCGACCGAGATGATGATTTATGAGCTGCTACGGTCTTCCGGCGCGCCCGAATTTAAAGAAATGCTTAAACATCTGAAGTGAACCTGAACGCCGTCTAAACCGTTGTCCCATATGGCAACCATCGGTAACCAACCGGCATCTCCCGAAGTAACTAGGAACTCGCAACCGAATATTCGATGTTGGGTTAAAATGCGTAGGACATTGTAAAAAGAACGACATAGCATCAGAAGTACAAGTAAAGCATCAATCGGGTCACCCGCGCCATCCCTCAGACGTGAGGACCCCTGAGAGAAGTGGTTGGGAGTGAGGTCGGCTCCCCAAGGAGATATGCCATGAAACTTCTCAGGCGCGTGATGTTCGCATTCGTCGTGCTGTTCCTGACGGCAGCTTTTGTCTCGGCTGACGATGATCCTCCCGGCCGCGTAGCCCGTCTTCAATATATGGCCGGCTCGGTCTCTATCCAGCCCCGCGGCACGGAAGATTGGGTTGCGGGCTCTGTCAACCGTCCCCTTACCACCTCCGACAATATTTGGGCGGACAAAGACTCGCGTGCGGAACTTAACCTCGGAACTGGAGTTCTGCGAGTGAATGGCGAGACCAGCCTTAGCCTTACCAATATCAGTGACAACACGGTCCAGGTGCAGTTGCATCAGGGAACATTAAATCTGCGGGTACGCAAGTTGTACCGCGGCGAGATCTACGAGGTAGATACTCCGAACATCGCGTTTACTGTCCAGAAGTCTGGCGAGTATCGCTTCGACGTCGGTGCCAACGGTGACGTCACCTTGGTGACCGTCCGCAAAGGTGAAGGCGATGCTACCGGTGATGGCCCTGCAGTCCGAGTTCGCTCTAATCAGCGCGCCCGATTCAGCGGTGGTACTTCACTGGCGCATGAGACTTATGAAGCACCTGCGCTGGATGGTTTCGACGATTGGTGCCGGGTACGGGATCGCCGCGAAACCGGCTACTATTCCGCTCGCTACGTTTCTCCTGGCGTAATTGGATATGAAGACCTCGACCAGTACGGCTCGTGGCGAGTCGTTCCCACCTACGGCGCAGTATGGGTTCCGGCCTCGATTGCTCCGGGATGGGCGCCCTATCGCTACGGACACTGGGTGTGGATCAGCCCGTGGGGTTGGACTTGGGTGGATGACGCCGCCTGGGGATTCGCTCCTTTCCACTACGGCCGCTGGGTCTATGCCGGATATTGGGCATGGGTGCCCGGACCGGTTTACGTTCGTCCCGTCTATGCTCCGGCGCTGGTCGCCTGGTTTGGTGGCCCACGCTTGGGAGTGGGACTTTCCGTCGGTAATGGTTATGGCTGGTGTCCGCTAGGTTACGGAGAACCGTTCGTTCCCTGGTACAGCGGGAGCCGTAACTATTTTCGCAACGTGAACGTCACCAACACACGGATCACGAACATCACTTACGTCACCAACAATTATTACAACAACGGCGGGGGGCCGCGCCGAGAGACGCCTCGCTTGGCGAACCTGCAAGCCCCGGGAGCTGTAACTGCAGTTTCACAGCACACAATCGTGAATTCGTTGCCTGTGGACAGAGAAGCTATGCCACTTTCAGCGAAAGAAGCGAGGGCGTTAGCCAACGATCGACTGGGACCGAAGATGGATATCCCCTCGACTCGAGCCAGCATGTTGGGTGCGAATGCTGGAAGACCTACATCAACGCCACCAGAAAAAACCTTCGCCCGGCCGGTAGTTTCGAAAATCGCGCCGCCGGCTTCCCCAGCCCGTATGCCGAAAGCAGAAGTAGCGGAGTTGGAGAAAGCCGATCGTCCGATGGTTGCGCCGAAGTTGGACAAAACCATTCCGGCCGCTGGACCGGCGTCGGGTCGAAATATACCTCGCCCTCCATTGAAAGAGGTCAGAGAAGACAATCCGAGGATGAACGGCGCGGCCATGGCAACACGCAGCGTGCCTAAGCCTCCCGTGGCAGGTGCTGCACCAGAAGTCCGTGAGTCGCACTCAGGAGCTGTGCATTCCGTGCCGCGTCCTCCGGACAACAATCGTTCGGCGGGAGATCGTCCGACCGGTACGCCAACTTCCCGGATGTCGCATTCGGATACTCCTGACACCGCAAAGGGAGCGCCTTCAGCGTCTCCCGCGATGCGGCCGGTTCCGCGTCCACCGGCCAGCGACAATCATCAAAATAACTCCGGCGACTCCGACCGGGCGCCATCCGCATCACCGGCTATGCGGCCAGTCCCGCATGCACCGGCCAATGACAATCATCCTATGTCGTCTGACGCGGATCAGCATCGCGGCCCGCGTCCGTCTGACGTCTCTGTGCACACTGCAAGTCCCGATGTCCCGCGACCTTCGGGTCCAGTTGCACCTTCACATTCGGATCAGGCCGGCCCTCGTTCCTCTCCAAGGGAGAGCGGGCCTTCTCAAGGCGGAGGTTCTCCACGAAGCAATGGCGGGCCTTCACAATCCAGTGCTCCACCACCGAGTGCCTCGGCTCCAAGCCATGGCGCTTCCCAAGGCGGTTCAGCCCCTGCGAGCCACGGCTCAGCAGCTCCATCTGCGGCTCCAGCTCCCAAAGGGGGCAAGGACAAGTAGTCACACTGAAACTGAAAACGCCGCCTCGCGGGGCGGCGTTTCTTTTTCTATAGACCGATGACACCGTCACTCCTTCTGCTTCACTCGCACCACGGTAATCTTCCCAAATCCTTCTTCAAAAGTTGGCGGACGCAGCTTCCCGGCCATGCGACGCATGACATCTTCCGCCACTACCCGCTCCCGCCGCTGATTGCGCTCCAGGCAGACTTCGACCGGCACGTCAAAGAACACCGCTTGCACTTCGTAGCCATAATCTTTGGCCAGTTTGATCCAGCTTTGGCGTTCGTGCGGGGTTAGGTTGGTTGCGTCCACATAATTTATGGGACGGCGCGCGATCAGTCGCGCTTTCAACATGGAACGCAAGTTGGAAAAAACTATGTCCTGAAATCGCTGCTCCGTGGCATCGTCAAACAGAAGCGCTCTCAGCAAATCGCTAGAAAGCGGCGTGATGTTATGGCGTTTGAACCACGAACTCTTTCCCGACCCTGGAAGGCCGATAGCCAAAACTACAACTCCCTTCGGGCGCGCGCCGGTCGCAGACGCGCCAGGCGCAACCGTTCCT
>DATHJP010000044.1:0-3316 GCA_035489695.1 Terriglobales bacterium | reverse complement strand
GTCCAGCCAGGCTACGCGAAATCCGATTTCAAAACTCTTGCCGAGATTACCTTTGGATTGGGGATTCAAGTGAATGCGTCGAGTGATGTTCATATTCATAGGCTTGTGGCATCATTGAGTTTGATGCTGTCAGGATTGGGTGCCTTGAACGGACGCGCTGGTGGCGTCGATGCGAACACGGGGCTGCGGGACGGCTCGGCGAACGGCGGTAGAGGATGCACCGCTGCCTGGCGCTCCCAATGAGACCGGGCCTGACGTTTGACGTAGCGCCGGTAGAACTGGTGGACGCCTTGAAACGTGATGGGGCCGCCGTGCTCGGTCCGGAGCAGCTCAGCGATTTCCTTGCACTTGCGACGCTTCTGGCGTTGCTCGCTAATGAGCTTAACGAAGGGTTCGAGCCGACTGTGAAAGGCCCGTCCACCGCCCTGCTTGGTTCGCTTCTCTGTCTGTGTGTCGCTCATGGCATTGTCGAATGTTTCATCCGACAGCGTATCGGGCCGCGCGGCGGTCGTGTTAGTGAGTAGTGGGAGAGTTAACCAGAATTGTGGCGGAGTTTTCGTCCGCGGCGATTTTGCCCTCGACTGGAAAGGCGTTGAAAACCTCAATGCGCCTCAACCGGCTTCAACGTTGCGTCGAACCTGCTGCCTGAAGCTGAGGCTGTGCAGAAATCGCTTTGCCAGCGCTTGTCTTCCGCGCGTTCTTGCCGCGCCCGTGCTCCATCATCGCATCGGTTGCGCGACTGAGACATTTGCGATCGTGCCGGAGTCATCCCCCTCGTCATTGGCAAACCATTTCATCGTGTTCGGAGCCGGGCGGCCCAAGGGATGGAGCAGCTTTTTGGGCGATGAGTATCGGGATTTCGTGCGCGGAGAAACCCAATGCCCACGCTGTTTCCTCCGCGGTCAAACGCGCAGGATGGCTTTTCCGATAGAGGAACTTCTCCCGTTCCGCGCCCTTGGTCGGCTGTTCGTTTCTCTTGAACAGTGGCTCGGACATGCCATTAGACACGCATGCTGCGTGAGCGGCGGGGCGCTTGGGTTACGGATTCTTTCACCGACTGGACCTCCCTGACGACCTCGGTGTTTTTGACGACGTGGGCGCACCGCTCGGAGATGGCACTCATGACGCGGTGGGGATTGGCGTTGGAATACCGGTCCCACACGACCGCCTGCGCCTGGGCGACCAGGTTATTCGCCATGAACCGCGCGGTGTGCTGGGCCTACGTCAGGTATTCTGTGCCCACCTCGCGCGCGTTGCTGCCGGTGAGCAGTATCTCCACGTTCCCATCAGCCTGGGCGTAGCGGCTATCCTTCTCAAACCGCTGGATGGCCGCCCACTCTGTACCTGCTTCTTGGCGGCACAGCAGGACGTCGCCGCGGGAAAGTTGCAACAATACCCCGCAAGCATTCCAGCGCGCGCTGTCCGGCGCCACGACAAGATTTCAACGTCTCCTTGATTACGAAGCGGCCAATGTCCTGGGATCAAACCAAATCCAGCTCTGCACGCTGGCGAAGCAGGCGGCGGAAAAACTCGCCGTTGAAATTCTCGTCGGCGACGAACCGCAGCATCGGGCAGGTTGCCTGCGTGGCGCCAGCTCCGCCAAATCGAAACCTCGCCAATTTGAATTGCGTAACGATGAGTTCTTCCGATAATAAGCACCATGAAAAGAACTGTGTTGCTGCTCTTGTTTAACGGTTTAGTGTGGTCATCCTTTAGCCAGGATACTCGAATGCCCACAATACTGATTCAGGCATTTTCTGCTGATACCAATGAGATTACCGGCTGGCAACAATCCTTCGGGAAGGCCCTGACGGATATGGCCATCGCAGAGGTTGCACATGACCGCAAATTTGGCGCGTGGACACCTGCCGGAACGACACCAATGCCCGATCTGTTGTTGGTTGGGACTGTGACACGCTTTGGGGCGGAAACGGTGGCGATGAAAGCGAGTTCGCCGCACTCAAGCTTTCCCGGAGCGCAATATAGCGGCAGGTGCAGTGTTCGGATCTCGTGGCATCTGATTGACGTCGGTCGTGGTTCCGAACTGAACAGCGGTGTGGCCAACGGATTCGAGAAAGGTAAAGGATTCAAGGACCCCGCAAAAGTGGCGATTGACTTTGGGGATTCGAGCTTTGATGGCAGCGCACTTGGCAAAGCCACAAGACAGGCAATCAGCAATCTGGTAGCAGAAGTCTCAACGTTGCTTCCCGCCCGCAACCAGATTAACTGGACTCCGGTGCCGCGCGATTCCGTCTCACCAGCGGCTTCTTCGTCACGATCAAGAACAAAGGAGCCAACGTCCGGCCTTCCCAACCCGCCGCGCGGGTTTGAAGGGAAAGTGACGGCGGTTCTGGGCGAAGAATTGGTGATCATTTCCCTTGGGTCTAGAAACGGGCTCAAGAAGGGAGATGTGTTGCACGTCGGGCGGACGATAGAATTGCTTCAGGGAGAATTAACCTTGGAAGACGTGGTATCGGATTCCAGTAAGGCTCGATACAAGGGCGCCGAAAAAATCCAGATTGATTGGATTGTTAAGTAAGGCGAATAAGGGTGATTTGCCCATCCGGGCAGCTTTCGGTCGTCAGCCGCGCCAATGTCGCGTTGGCACTGGTGGTAACTGCTCCTGTGGCCGCACGGATTAAGAGCGTGTTTGAAAATTCAGTTTTAGGTAGTACGGGCTACTGGCCTGCCTGTGCCGCCCAAGGACACGCCGGGTGGAACGGCAAGCCCGGTAGCCCGCAACAAACACGGTCCGTTCTCGATAGGTTAGTGGCTTTGTTCCGGTCGGCGAGTCGCCGCCCGACACGGGCGAGTCGCCCGTGCCACCCATTATCAAACAGGTTCTAACTCGGCTGCTTGAGTTTTCGCATCTCGTCCTCGATCACTTCGTTCACCAAGCGATTGAAATCGAGATCCACAACAAGCAGGCTTCGCGAGCGAACCAACAACTTCAACAGCCTTTGGCGGGGAGCGTCGAAGACGCGTGCCAGGGCATCGGTGGTCAGCAAGGAAGGATCAAACACCTTGAGCTGGTTCCAGAGTTCCTGCACCACAAGTTCAATCATTAGTGCGAGCGATTCGGACCAGAGATCCACCGGCAGCAGGCGAAGGCTGGTTTTCCAGTCCAATTCTCCGTTGACCAAACGGTGCGGCCCAAGTTGTTTAAGATAGACGGGTTCCTCGCGATCCGCATCGCTGTGGAGGATCTTGCAGACGCGCTGAGCGAAAGTCTGTTCCTTGGAGTTCTCGGCTGCGGCTTCTTGTCCCAGCTCAGAAAGCTTTTCAATGAAGGAACCGAGGGATTGGTCCTCCTCGG
>DATHJP010000043.1:0-2246 GCA_035489695.1 Terriglobales bacterium | reverse complement strand
TGATAATCGCCTGAAGTTCGTAATCCTGAATCGTCGGATTTACTTTTGTCGTAAGGATTTTCTGACAATCCATTCGTACAGCAGGACCATCCAACTGAAGAAAGGCAGCGCGAATCTTCCAGCCTTGATATTCGTATGTGTGATGAACCGCTCCTTCGAGCAGGGGGAAGCCCTTATCCATGATTTTCGAACTCGCCGTATCCTTCGGCACTCCGTAGCGATCGACAAACTGAATTGGCGTTTCGCCGATTCGAGCGTTCCCGGATATCGCAACCAGTAGCGCGGTCAGAAAAACAAGGAGGCGACACATCGAGCATTGATCAGCAGGGCCCGTTCCTGATACCCTTTATCCCGTCATCCCCATTTAACGCACATGGCCGTTCCAAAATCCAACGAAATGACGATCCCGATCCTTAAGGCGCTGTCCGATGGAGAAGACCACGTGAGAGCGGAATTAGTTGATCGGATAACCGACCACTTTAATCTGACGCCGGAAGATCAGGCGTTAACGCTCCCAAACTCGAACACAAGCTACCTGAAAATACGAGTTGGTTGGGCTGCCTTTGCATTAACAAAGGCCGACCTCGCGACTGAGACAGACCGGGGAGCCCTTCGTATTACGGACGAAGGACGGCAATTCCTTGCAACAAATCCCACAGGAAAACTGGGCCGCGCCGAATTAAAACAGTTTGAGTCGTTCCGCCGATGGTCCTCGGAGACTGCCCGGCGAGCGGTGGCAAAACGACCTGCGGGTGTTTTGGACGTAGCACCGCACGAATCCGCGGAGGAGGAGGCGACTCCGCCGGAGCAGATACAGACAGCATTCTTAGAATTACAGGAGAAGTTAATTGCTGACCTTCGAGCCAAGCTTGCGACGACTGACCCATTCCGGTTCGAAAAGATCGTGCTCAATCTGCTTAAGGCGATGGGTTATGGCGGGCCACACGAAGGAGCTGCACAAGTAACGCAGAAGACCGGTGATCATGGTGTCGACGGCTTTATCAATGAGGATCGGCTTGGTCTAAATGTCATCTACGTCCAGGCAAAGCGTTGGAAAAACAATATCGGCAGAGTCGAAATTCAGAACTTTGTCGGCGCTCTAGCCGGCAAGAAGGCGAATAAAGGCATCTTCATCACCACGAGCGACTTCCATGATAACGCGCATGACTACGCCGCGGGTTTGCATCAGAAGGTGATCCTAGTTGATGGGCGTCGCCTGGCCGAGCTGATGATCGAGCACGGGATAGGTGTGGCCGAAGAATACGCCTACAGCATTAAAAAGATCGACAGCGACTACTTTGACGAGGCGTAGGACGAACTATGACCGATCTAGCGGCGCCCCAAGTTGCTAACCCAGTTACTGCGAAGTCATCCGCCGTCAAAGCTGGCTGGATATGCCTTGTCCTTGGATTTCTTACCTTTTGGATTTTCGGGTTTGGCTTCATCTTTTTCGCCGCGACTTTCATTCTGGCGATTGTTGCCATGTGCACTAACCGTGTAGGCCAAGGCATTGCCCTACTGGTTTCATCTGTCGGATCTAGCTTTGTTTGCGCTATCATTGCACTCGGTCTTGTATCCAGCGCTTTCACGGCTGCGCTGCAGAAACAACGCGCAACACAACTCGCACATGCTACACCTCGAGTGCAATTGCATCAGGCGGCAACTAGCGAAACTCCGCAACTGCAGCACCAGACAGCTACCGAAACTTCCTTACAGGACTTACTCGGTCCGGGCAAGAATTCGCTGATTGTCAGCGTTAATACGGCCTCAGCTAAAGAGTTGGAATCGTTGCCCAATATTGGATCGTCACGCGCCGAACAAATTATTGCGCATCGACCTTATACATCCGTAGATGAGCTTTCACAGGTGAAAGGCGTCACGCCGAGGGTGCTCGATCAGCTCCGTCCATTTGTAAAAACGGACGGAGCGACGGAACCGCGATTGCATTGAAGTCTGCCCCACGGGAAGAATACGAAAAGCAGGCTGGCTGCGCCATTACTTGTAAAATGCTCCCGTCGCTTCGTGCAGTGTCGCTCAATCTTTGGTCATGCCAAGCGCAATTGCGCCAGTGAGGCGTATGAGCCGCCACTCAGGTTCGGGATCACCGTAAGTTCCAAAGCAGCCACGTCTTCCAACTCGACTTGATATTCCTCGATCTCCTCAGTGGCTCCCGATGGGCTGAAATGATACTGCTGGCGCACGACATCGCGCCATGAACTTTCTGTCGTTGGCGACCAGCGCAGGAC
>DATHJP010000042.1:0-3158 GCA_035489695.1 Terriglobales bacterium | reverse complement strand
ATTGAAGCCAATGCCTTCGATTTGTTGCGCGACTACGCCGACGCCAGCCGCCAGTACGACACCATTGTGCTCGATCCTCCCGCCTTCGCCCGAAGCAAGCGCAACCTCGAAACCGCGATGCGAGGCTACAAAGAGCTCAACCTCCGCGCCCTGAAGATGCTGCGACCGGGAGGAGTCCTCATCACGTGTTCGTGTTCCTTTCACGTCAGCGAAGCTGACTTCGCACAAATGCTGACAGGAGTCGCCGGAGACCTTCGCAGGCCGCTTCGGGTGCTAGAACGAAGAGGTCAATCCTCGGATCATCCTGTGCTGCTGGGAGTGCCGGAAACTGCCTATTTGAAATGTTTTATCGTATGTTAAACTATTGAAAATAAATGTTGTAACGTAATTGACAATAACACACTCATATTTTATGATTCGTTCAAGCTTAATGAGCATCCGATGCCTTGAGCGACATTTTTTAGGAGGAATTTGGCTATGACAGTTTTAACCCGCTGGGATCCGTTCCGTGAGTTCACCACCTTACAAGAGCGCATGAACCGTTTAGTCCGCGACCAATATCGCGCCGAAGGTGGTCCGGAGGAATCCTTGACCACCACCAACTTTGCCCCGCCCGTGGACGTCTATGAAGACGAGCACAGCATTACCCTGAAGATCGAAGTGCCGGGGATCGAGGAGAAGGACATTGACGTCCGCATCGAGAACAACACCCTGACCGTGCACGGCGAGCGAAAGTTCGAAAAGGAAGAAAAAGAAGAGAACTTCCGTCGAGTTGAGCGGCAATATGGAAGCTTTACTCGGCAGTTCACGCTACCCAATACGGTTGATCCCGAGCAGGTAAACGCGACCTACGATAAAGGCGTGCTGAAGATCACCTTGGCCAAGAAGGCCGAAGCCAAACCTAAGCAGATCAAAGTGAATGTTGGCAGCGAGCGCACTCTGGAAGGCAAAGAATCCAAAGGCACCAGCCGAGCGGCATAACGCAACTCATTGTAGGGAAGTCGTAAGAGGGAGACGGGTTCATCCGTCTTCCTTTTTTCTTGGGGTTTGAGCAAATGCGGGACTCTGTGCTTCATCGAATCCGCTCACACGTTGGCATTTCGGTGACCTTAAGCAGACAATGACTAATTGAAGGACGAAACAATGGCAATACGCTGGGATAAATTTACGGTGAAGGCGCAAGAAGCTGTACAACGCGGCAGCACTCTGGCTTCCGAGCACGGCAATCCGGAACTCACGCCGGTGCACTTGCTGGCAGCCCTGCTCGAAGACCGCGATGGCATCGTGCCTCCGGTTCTGGAAAAGATTGGCATCGGGGCGCAGGCGGTATTGCGCGATGCCTACCAGGAGATCGAGCGCCTGCCCAAAGTGTCTGGCGGAGACGCGATTCAGCCAACGCTTTCCCAGAGCGTCAACCAGGTTCTGGAGCGTGCCTTCAAGGAAGCGGACAACTTTAAGGACGAATACGTTTCCACCGAACACCTGCTGCTTGCCATTACACAAGTGAAACGCAATCCCGCGCAGGAAATCCTGGCACGCCACGGTGCGACTTACGATGCGATTCTGAAAGCCTTGACCGCGGTGCGCGGTTCGCAGAAGGTGACAGACCAGAATCCCGAAGCCAAGTATCAGGCACTGGAGCGTTATGCCCGCGACCTCACGGAGCAGGCCCGCAAAGGCAAGCTCGATCCAGTGATTGGACGCGATGAAGAAATCCGTCGCGTGGTGCAGGTACTTTCTCGCCGTACCAAAAATAATCCCGTGCTCATCGGAGAGCCGGGCGTCGGCAAGACCGCCATTGTGGAAGGCCTGGCGCAGCGCATTATCTCCGGTGACGTCCCCGAAGTGTTGAAGAACAAGCGTGTGGTAGCGCTCGATCTCGGGGCCATGCTGGCGGGCGCGAAATACCGAGGTGAATTCGAAGATCGCCTGAAAGCGGTGCTGAAAGAGATTGAAGACTCTGCCGGGAAGATCATTCTGTTCATCGACGAATTGCACACGCTGGTGGGCGCAGGAGCGGCGGAAGGCTCGATCGACGCTTCCAACATGCTGAAGCCGGCGCTGGCTCGCGGGGAGCTGCGCGCTATTGGCGCTACCACGCTGAATGAATACCGGAAATATATCGAGAAAGATGCGGCCCTGGAACGCCGCTTCCAGATTGTTTTCGTGGGCGAGCCCAACGTTGAGGACACGATTGCTATCCTGCGCGGCTTGAAGGAACGCTATGAGGTTCATCACGGTGTCCGAATTAAAGATTCGGCGATTGTAGCGGCGGCCACGCTTTCCCATCGCTATATCTCTGACCGTTTCCTGCCGGACAAAGCCATTGACCTGATCGACGAAGCGGCGGCTTCGTTACGCATACAGATCGATTCCATGCCTACTGAAATCGACCAACTCGAACGCAGGGCGACTCAATTGGAGATCGAACGACAGGCCCTGAAGAAGGAAGACGATCCCAATTCCAAGGAGAGGCTGGGAGTGATTGACAGAGAGCTTGCCGGGATTCGCGAGCGCGCCAATATCCTGAAGGCCAACTGGAAGCAGGAAAAAGAACTGATCGGACGGGCTCGCGAGCTCAAAGAAAAAATTGAACAATTGAAACTCGAAGAACAGACCGAGGAGCGGAGGGGCAATCTGCAACGTGTGGCCGAAATCCGCTACGGCCTGTTACGCCAGACCGAAGAAGAACTGAACAAGCTGACGGCGCAAATGGACGTCAAGGGCAAGTCCCGCATGCTCAAGGAAGAAGTAGATGAAGAAGATGTGGCCCGAATTGTTTCCAAGTGGACGGGCATTCCAGTCTCGAAAATGCTGGAGAGCGAGGTTAAGAAGCTGGTCACGATGGAAGACCGGCTGCGCCAACGCGTGGTCGGCCAGGATACTGCATTGGAACGGGTTTCTAACGCTATCCGCCGTTCGCGCGCCGGGCTCAGCGACCCCAAGCGTCCCATCGGCTCCTTCATCTTTCTGGGACCAACGGGTGTGGGCAAGACTGAGCTTGCACGAGCCCTGGCTGAGTTTCTTTTCGATGACGAGCACGCCCTGATACGCATTGATATGTCCGAGTACATGGAGAAGCATGCTGTCTCGCGGCTGATCGGTGCGCCTCCGGGCTACGTGGGATATGAAGAAGGCGGCCAGCTCACCGAGCAAGT
>DATHJP010000041.1:0-10438 GCA_035489695.1 Terriglobales bacterium | reverse complement strand
CGGTAGTGGCGGCTGCCGTCATAATTGTTTCCCTCTCTTAATTAAAAGTTTTTGCAAAGCCATTACGGGGACTTTCACTTATTTGCGACACTGGCACCCAAAACTTTACGGGACGAATGATTCACTTTCCGATTAGCAGTGGTGCGCATTACTCGCTACTCGAGGCAAACAGACAGTGACACAAGTTCCACTGCCCTGCTTGCTTTCCACCTGCAGGACTCCGCCATGTTGCTTAACAATGGTATTCACAGTGGCCAACCCCAAGCCATTGCCACGACCGGAACTCTTCGTAGTGAAGAACGGTTCGAATAGATGCGATCGGGTTTCGGCATCCATGCCATACCCTGTATCGGTTACTGTGAACTGGATGCAACGCGCGCGATGACGTCTTAGATCTCCGGGAGCAGGGAGCCAATTAGTGGAGTTCCTGGTCTCTAAAGTCACTCGGCCTCCCTGCGGCATAGCGTCTCGGGCATTCAGGACCAGGTTAAAAAGAATCTGCCGGACTTGCGCGGGATCCATGCTCACGTAACCCAGATCATCCGCGAGCGTCGTGACGAGCTCAATTTTTTCGCCGAGCATCTGCGCCATAAAATTCTTACTCCCGATAATGACCGCGTTTTCTGACAGCACGTGAGCTTCGACCAACTGAGGCCGCGCTCCCGTCAGTAATCGCTGAATTAGCGCTGCACCATCTAATCCGGCGACGCGAATCTCTTCTGCGTGACTTCGCAATGGACAGTTGTTCTCCAAGCCTGCGATCAGCAAATCGCAATAGAGCATGATCCCGGTGAGCAGGTTGTTGAAGTCGTGGGCTACTCCACAAGCAAGGCGTCCAAACGCTTCCATTCGTGCCGATTCGGTCAAACTCTGGTCGCCCCAAGTAGCATTTGGCATTCGATCAATTTTTGCATGAGACTGCGGGGCTGCACTCATAACCACGACCCTTTAGCACTTGAATTCATTTGCTGGTGGAAAATTGAGAGACCGATTTCGTGAACGCATGGAGATTAAAGCCAGATTTCATGCTGAATCGGGAATAGTCTTGCAGCAATACGTTCCGTCTGCTCCCCATTTGGGAAGTTTAGGTGGTCTCTTGAAGCATGCTAAGGGTATGCGTCACACCAGATTGTGATAAGAGAGATTTTTTTAGGGAAACTGGAGTAGAGGACTACGATCAGACAAACGATTCAGGCACGATTTCCGGTTGCAGATGAAACTCAGCTCTGTCCCGGCCACGGCTGAGTAAGCCGGAAGGTAAGGCGCTGCTCGGCGTAGAATCCCGCATCTTTGTTGCCCGTTGCGTAAACAGCCATAGTATTCCTGTTCGCCACGTCTGCTCCGCCGCGAGCAGACAACTTCCGCTTCTCCCGAGAGGAGCCTTTTACGAAAATACTGGAAGTCTGCAGGGAAAGGACTCTGCCTTTGACAGAGATTTCAGTCAGGGTGATTCGTAGAAACCCGGGATCTTTTCTGCGGCCAGAGGCTTTTGCCGTCAGAACTTTTCCTCTTATCGCAGAACCGGCGGGCGCTATGGTTTGGCCCTGAAAAAGAATTGGCTTATCCAACACCGCATCGAAACCGTCTCCTGAGTGAGCCACCGTGCTCGAGATAGCGGCTTGCATGCGGATGGTAATCGGGGTTCCGGGTGGGAGTTCAGCGGCAATCAACGATGCTGTGGGAGAAATTCCAGTTTTGTCGGCGGTGTATTCAAATGGCAGTTGGTCGCTATTGGTGTTCCCATCCGAAGTGTGCACGTTTAACTGTCGCGTACATCCCACGGTTAGAGCCGTTGCCAGGACCAGGATCGTAAAAGTTGTGGCTTTCCACCACCGCATGATTTGATCCTCGCCGCCAAGAAGCGGCCCTGACAAGTTGCAAGGTGGATGCCGTGCATCAGCCCCGACCACTAAAACCACGGCAACTCAGAATTGGACTTAAAAGAAAAACGGAGGAACGGTCTTGGACCGCTCCTCCGTGGTTATTGAGCTATTGTCGAAACAACTAATTGGAGCCGGTGTCCGCTGACGCGCTCTCGACGTCGCTCTCCGGCTGCGCAATCACACCATCAAACGGTGTCGCTGCCATAAAGCGTCCTCGCACCACGCTGATGCGGCGCAGTGGGTATCCTGAATCGGGTCCACGACGCCAGCTGCGGCCACCATCGCGACTTTCAAACACCACGCCGGTTGCAATGCTGGTTGCCAGCAAGCGCTTGTGCCCTGAGTCATAGGTGACCGAGCTCAGGTTCTTGTCCGGCAAACCGTTCATGACGTGCTCCCAACTGCTGCCCGAATCCGAACTGCGGAAGGCACCTTCGCGAGCTGCGATCAGAATCTCACCATCAGGGGTGAGAGTCAGACCGCGAATGCTGCTGACGTAGGAAGCCAGACGTCCCTGCTTCCAGCTCGTCCCGCCATCGTGGGAAACGACCACGTTGCTGCGAGTGGCAGCGACGATCACGTCTCCGTTAGCCTGCACTGAGATGAATTCTTTCTGACCCAGGATAGGACCGCCGCTCCAACTCTTACCTTGATTGGAACTGGTGTACACCCCAGATGAAGTAGCCGCCAGCCATCGCTTGGAGGTTATTTCGATTTCGCTCACTCGCGCATCCAGGACTGAACGAACTGCAGTCTTGGTTGCGACAGCTTTCTTACTTCCTTTCTTCGTTGCGCGTGAAGTCTTCTCGTTGATGATGGTATTGATCGGCTTCCACGCGCTGGCGTTACGTTCCATGAGGAAGACGCCGCGGTTGGTGCCTGCCACTACTGCGCCATTGCTCGCCTGTTCGAGCGCGAATACGTCGCGTCCGCCCAGACCCGAGCTCTTTTGAGTCCAGTGCTGTCCACCATCGGGAGAGGAGAACACACCCCCCCACTCCTTATCGTTCACTACGCCAACCAGAATCGAGTTCTGATCGTTCTTGTCGGCGAGGATGGAAGTAACGTAGCGGTGCGTATAACCGTGATTGGATGCAGTGAAAGTTTTCGCGCCGTCGTCGCTGGTCATAACACCACTACGATCGGTCGCGAGCACAACGCGCTGCGAGTTGCGCGGATCGACCATTACATCGTTCACTACTATTTGCGAATTGGTGACCTGCTTCCAGGCCTTGCCTCCGTCCATTGTCTTCCACAGGCCTTCCGTAGTTCCGGCATACACAACCTGCGGATTGCTGGGATCCTGCTTTAGCACTCGCGTACGACGTGCCGAAAATGGAATTCCCTGAAGCTTACGGAACAAATCGCCGGCGCTTTCGCTCTTGTAAATACCGGAGCAGGCGCTGGCGTAGACAACAGAAGGATTAGTGGAGTCGACGATGATCGAAAATACGTCCGAGTCGTCGATCATGCCCTTGTTGATGTGTTGCCAATTCGCGCCTGCGTCGGCGGTCTTCCACGCCAGGTGCCAGGTCCCTGCATAGACGATATCCGGATTCTTCGGATCGATGGCGATTGATTCAATGTTCTTGATCTCAGCGTGGTTGGCTGGGGAAAGGCGTTCCCAGTTGTTTCCGCCGTCCTTGCTTCGAAATATTCCATCCAGCGCGCCCGCCACCAGCACTTTCGAATCTGAAGCTGAAATGGCCATGTCGCGAACGGATTTTCCATGCATGCCGGGTAATGCTTCCCAGTTCTTGCCGCCATCATGGGAGCGGAACAGGTCACCTGCCTGCTGATTCTCTACACTCCAGGCGGAAACGAACATGTGCTTAGGATTTTGTGGATCGATGGCGATGTGGTCGAGAACGTAATCGTCGCCGCTGCCCAAATGAGCAAACCGACTCCAGTTATGTCCACCATCTGCCGATGAAAAGATTGTTCCCGTGCTGGTTCCCAGGAAGATGTGATCCGGATTGCGCGGATCGTAACTAAGGCTGCGGACGTCTCCGCCGTCCGGTCCCAGAATCGCCCATTGGCCCGCCCAGGAAATCGTGGCGCAGAATAGACCAATAAACAATGTTATCAACAACTTGCGCGAAAATGCTCGCGAAATCATAGGTGCTATGCCCCCAGCGAACAGATATGCCTGCGGGGCAAGAGTGACAGCGTAACACGGCTCAGGCAAGTTACCGAAGTGAAAGCAAAGAAAGGGCCGGTCGAGTTTTTGCTCGACCGGCCCTGGGGTGCAATTAGAAGCCTACTGAGCCTTAGGCTTAGCCGCCTTTTTCTTTGGAGCGGCCGGGTGATCGGGAACCGCTTTTACGCGGTTCTCGTCCACTGGCTGCGTGCCCTCGCCGGTAAAGCTGGCGCCGGCAGGAACCACCCAATACTCTGCCGTCCTGGTGCCAGCGTTTCCTGTGCGTGTTTCAATCCGGCTGGCGTCAATCGCCTGCTTCGCTTCCCCGCCTGAGAGATACGCTTTGGAATTAACCGCGCGTTCGGCTGCCAGGTTCTTACGCTTTTCCGTCGGTTCGGCATTGCCGACGATCACCAGCTTAGCTTCAGGATCACGTTGCAAACGGAGAGCAACGTCATCGAGTATCGCCTTGCAGGTGTTATCCACGCGCCACGGTTTCACCTTGTTGGGGAAATCGCATTCGCTCAGCTTGCTCGATTGCGGTGGCGGAGGTGGCGGAGGTGGTGGATTCTCCACCGTCACCTGGGTTGAAGTGGTCGCCGTCAGGCCGCGCGAATCAGTACAAGTTGCGCTGACGTTGATGGCACCGGCTGGAGCACCGGTGGTGTCCAGAGTAGCGGAGTTACCGGTTCCGGAGACAGTCCCAGCTGATGCCGTCCAACCACCCACGGTCACGGGGACGCTGTCTGGACTAGTGCAAGTGCAGGAAAGATTCGAAGACGTTCCCGCTTGCACAGTCGTGGGATTTGCCGTGCAGGACATAGTCGGAGCATTCTTCGGCGGTTCTTTCACAGTAAAGTTCGCGGTGCAGCTTGCGTCCCCGCCTTTTTTCATCTTGGGATCGCTGATGTGGGCGGTGACGGTATAACTCCCGCCAGACAATCCATTGGTATCGATTGTGGCCGAAGCCGCCTTGCTGGTCACTTTGCCACCCGTACTGCTCCAACTGTAGTTGAGGGTATGCTTGGGATTGAAGTTGCTGCCGGTAGCGGTTGCAGTTACGGGCTCTCCAACCAGTACTTCTCCGGGCTGCACCGAGCAGCTTGCGGTCGGAGGCACGGCGGGGGCGAGACTCCCGATGTTCCAGACTAATCCAGCACGCAGTCGAGTACTCTTAAATACGGGACGTTGCAGGTCCGGAAATGCCGATGAAGTCAAATCAGTATAGTGGTGCTGCGACCAGAGATAATCTGCCTCGATCAGCCGAATACTCACTGGGCGCCATATTTTAAGGTCGATTCCGCCGCCGAGAATTGGACCTACCGCGTTATCGGCTTTTAGATTATTCGGGGCTATGCGATTCAATCCGACCAATGCGTGCGCGAACATATTGAGTCCTTCACTTCGCCAAGTGAAGCGAGGACCGACCGCGGCTGTGGTCATGGTCCCACCGCCGTCCCAGTTCTCACCGTAGTCCACTTCCGCCCCAAAGATCGGGTGGAAGTTGTAAGTGAAGCTTGCGCCTAAGCCATACGGCATGCTCGGCACCTTTACGGATACGGGATTATTCGGATCCTGGAAAGGAGTTGGAAGATGGCCATTCGGATCCAACCACTGATAACCCGTGAAAATTTCTGCTCGGGGGGTTGGCTCATCCTGTGCCGCTAACGCTGTTGCTGTGAGAATTACAGCGAGCATCAGCGACAAACCGGTGCACAGCAGATGGACACTGCGTTGAGTGCGACAAAGTGACATGGAATCCTCCGGAACTTTACGTAGCATGTGTACCCATGCTGAAATTCGAGATAGGGCCCGCATGGAAAAGTAATTAAGATGTTAGAAACGCAGACAAGGGATTCTACAGCATTGCAAATTCAAAGCAAACGCTTGGGAGGAGCGTATTACTTTCGGGGTACCTCTGCTTTGGTTGGAGCATGGCGACGAGTGCGATCCGTCCTGATTGGAAAATCTCAGATTGATACATCTTCCAGCATCCGCGGCTCGATTGAAAGTGTCTTCAACTTGCAGTGAATGTCATTCAGCCTCAATAATGGCTTGACCGTCTTTCTCGCCCTATGAGCCAGGAAAAAGTACTTATCGTCGAAGACGAAGAAAATGAACGCACTGGTCTGGCGGAATTAATCTCTGCCTGGGGCTATCGCGCCGAGACTGCAAGGGACGGAGCGGAAGGACTGGAAAAAGTCACGAATTGGTCGCCTTCCATCGTTGTGACTGACTTGAAGATGCCGCGCATGGGGGGGTTGGAACTACTTGAACGATTAGCCACGGATGCCCAGACGATGGCGGTGGTTGTGGTTACGGCACAGGGCACTATCGACAGTGCAGTACAAGCCATGCGCATGGGCGCTTACGATTACATCACTAAGCCGATCGACACGGATCGGCTGCGCACTATCCTACTGAATGCCTCGACGCTGCTCGGAACCCGAGTAGAACTGGAGGTCACGCGCCGCAAGCTGCGAGATGCTGGTTCCTTAGGCACCCTGGTGGGACCGTCCAAGAAGATGCAGGAGATTTTTCATCTGATTGAAATGGTCGCTCCCAGCACAGCTTCTGTCCTAATCACGGGAGCCAGCGGTACTGGCAAGGAGCTGGTTGCACGCACAGTCCATGAACTCAGCCCGCGCCGCAACAAGCCGTTCATCCCGATCAACTGCGCCGCGATTCCAGAAACTTTGATTGAGAGTGAAATTTTCGGTCATGAGAAAGGCGCTTTCACTGGAGCACTCGAGCGCCGCACCGGCTGCTTTGAGCTGGCGGAAGGCGGAACCCTGCTGCTGGATGAAATCGGGGAAATGCCGGTCGCTACTCAGGCCAAGCTCCTACGCGTGCTCGAAGACCGCAAGTTACGCCGTTTGGGTAGCAAGGTGGAAACCACGGTGGACGTTCGCGTCCTGGCCGCAACCAATAAGGTGCCGGAGGAGGCAGTGGCCCGGGGTGAGCTTCGCAACGACCTTTATTATCGGCTGAATGTGTTCAACATTCATATGCCGCCACTACGCGAACATAAAGAGGACGTGCCCGAATTGGTGCAGCGTCTTTTGGGCGAAATGAGCACAAAACATGGACGCAAAGTAGCAGTCGTTAGCGAAGCCGTCTTGAATCTTTTTCATAACTACTCGTGGCCCGGCAATGTGCGCGAGTTGCGCAATACCTTGGAGCGAGCTGTGATTGTGTGCGATGGCGCCGTGATCGAGACTAGACATTTACCTCCGGGTTTCGGGCAGACGACGGTTCGCACCTCGCCAGAGGATCCGGATGCGGTGCGGCTCGGGGTCGGCACCACAGTGGAAGAAGCAGAAAGATTGCTCATCCTTAAGACTTTGGCAGCGACCAGTAACAATAAGACTCGGGCGGCAGAGATTCTCGGCATTAGTCTGAAAACCCTGCATAATAAGCTTAAGGAGTACGGAAGCGTGGCGGCCGACGCAGCGTCAGGCAAGGACGAGTAAAGGGCACTTATAGATTCACGTTTTGGAAGCCGGATGTAGTTGAGCCATGCGCCGAAGGACCCAAATCGTACTCGCTATCACCTTCATGGTGGCGGTTTTGGTTTCCGCGTTTTCTTATATCTATATCTCCCAATTATTGCGCCAACAAGTGACAAC
Source organism: Terriglobales bacterium (assembly GCA_035489695.1). Lineage (GTDB taxonomy): Bacteria > Acidobacteriota > Terriglobia > Terriglobales > Acidobacteriaceae > 40CM-3-55-5. Next base: position 2,786 of record DATHJP010000041.1, on the reverse strand, counting down.
CGCGGATGCGACCGCCGCCAACCTGACCTCGAATCTGGCTTTTCTTGCCACCAAAGCAGCTCCCGATTTGAGCAGCACTCGTGTCGATACCAGTAATCCTCAGGCGGTTCGCCGGGCCATTGCCTACTACCTGGGAACCGACCGCGATCTCAACAATTTTCTCGAATCCGTAGTGGGCAGCTGGCCCATGATCTACGACGCTGCGATCGTCGATTCCGAGGGCAATGCGATTCTTCATACCAATCCCGATCTCATCGGGAAGCGGGTTCCCGACCGCCCTACTTTCCAGCGCGTCGAAGACGCCGGTTTCCGTCAGCAGCTCCGATTCGTGTACAACCCGCCGACGATCTATGACGTGCAAATGCCCCTGCAATTGGATGGCGCCCCCTTCGGGAGTATTCGCGTGGGCGTCTCCACCGTGTTCCTGAAAAACGAACTCACACCACAACTGCAGCATGCTTTGCTTTTCTCCAGCACCGCAATCTTGTTTTCTTTGGTGCTGGCTGCAGGACTATCGCATCTCGCGCTTGGTCCACTGGAGCGTATTAGCCGGAGCCTGGACAGTGTTACGGCGGGTGAAGCGGAGGCCATTGCTGAGCACGAGGGAGGGCGCGACGAGTACGGCATGGTTACCCAGAAGATCGCCAACATCGGCCGACAGATGCGCGATGCCAAGGAGATATTCTCCGCCCTGAAAGATAACGTGGATCAGATCATGGCCAACCTGCAGGACGGCCTGATGCTGTTCACCGGGGACTCCCATGTCGTTCTGGTGAGTGCTTCTGTGGAACGTTTTCTGGGACGTCCGCGACGCGAATTGCTGGGGCGCACCGTCAGGGAAATATTTTCCTCCGACTCAGTTTTCGGGGCACTCGTGCTCGACGCATTCAAACATCGACGGCCGGTGGTACAGCGTGAGATGGAATCTCCTAACGGGAAGCGGGTGCAGGTCTCGCTCGATTTCATTCAGGAGGAAGGAGGGACGCAGATCGGTGCACTGTTAACCATGCGGGATGCAGAGTCGGTGCGACGGATCGAAGATGAAATCGAAATGTCACGCCGTCTCTCGGCCAGCGGGCGCCTCACTCGTGGAGTTGCTCACGAGGTCAAAAATCCTATCAACGCTATAGTTCTACATCTGCAGTTGCTGCAAAGTAAATTGCAACAAATCGATCCGGACACGCGCAGGCACATGGACATAATCGGCAGCGAGATTCATCGCCTGGATCGTGTCGTACAAATTCTGGTCGACTTTACCCGGCCGCGTGAGCTTCACCTGGAAGAAACCGATCTACGCCGCCTTTTGGAAGATGTCGTTTCGCTGGCCGCACCGGATGCCGCGCAACATGCGGTCAACATTGTCCACGAATTGCCTTCCGAGCCCCTGTTTGTAAAAGTGGACGCGGATTTCTTGAAGCAGGCCATTCTGAACGTTGTCCTGAATGGCGTGCAGGCCATGCCGCAAGGAGGGACGCTGGCCGTTTCCGCCCGACGCGAAGACGAAATTGTGATCACCGAGATTCAGGATCAGGGTAGCGGAATTCCTCCCGAGATCCAGGATAAGATTTTTGAACTTTACTTCACTACAAAAAAAGGCGGTAGTGGGATCGGCCTGGCGCAGACTTACCAGATCATGCAGTGGCATTACGGCTCGTTGGATTTCGAATCCGTAACCGGTCAAGGCACTAAATTTCGTTTGCGTCTGCCCTTGGCAGAGGCCCATGCAGAGAGCTCCATCAGCGGGAATGGGGAAGGGGTAGCTGAAACTTTGGGCTCTCCTTCAGCTTAGGTTTCTACTTTCGTGTGCTCTGCTGCTTACGTGCTATCAATCTAAATAATAGTGGCCAGAATCGGGCTCGGATGCGAGATCCAATCAATATTTTGTCCAAAGTAATAGTGCATCAAGCCGTGGCCAAAGCTAGAATGTCAGGTAGCCTTCGCACCGTAACGAGCATCGAACTACCTAGCTATGCCTCTGGCCGCAATCTTCGGACTCTATGCGCTGTTTGCCTCGCCGGGTGCTATGCATTTAGCCCAACCCACTGTGCTTTTGCAGGAAACTCAGCCTCAACAACCATCTCCCCAGCCGGGACCAGCACAATCGCCTGAGCAGCAAACGACACCGGAGCCAGCGAAGCCAGAACCGCAAACCATACCGGAGCCAGCGAAACCAGAACCACAAACCACGCCAGAGCAGCAACCAAAGCCGGAGCAGCCCACAGGGCCAGACTCCACCCAACCACCGGAAAATGTGCAACCGACCACAGTTCCCGAGAAACCAGACTGCGCGGCGAGTAAAGGGAAAAAACGAAATGCAAAACGCAAAGGTGCGGCTCAGGATGCGACAGGACCGAGGAAAAAGGTCGTACGCAATGGCAGCACCGCCGATCCGGTGGTTCAGCTTGCGCCCAGCGTGACCGACCAGCAGGCATCGCAACAACGCCAAAGCACAGCCCAGCTACTGGCCTCGACCGATGCTAACCTAAACAAGATTTCCGCCCGGCAGCTTACCAGCAGCCAGCAGGATATGGTGAATCAGATCCATAATTACATGCAACAAGCCAAAGCGGCAGAGACTGCTGGAGACCTGCAACGTGCCCGTAATCTGGCCTTCAAGGCCCAACTGCTCTCCGACGAAGTATTACGCCACTGAAAGCCGGAAGCCGGGTCTCACCCACAATCTGAAATTCGTTTTCTTCTATCGTCCCTTGGCGCGGGCGGCATTGACTTTTACTAGAAGGTCCTTCGCGGGCTGCTGCGCCGGTCCACTGATCCTCGAGGCTTCG
>DATHJP010000040.1:0-8197 GCA_035489695.1 Terriglobales bacterium | reverse complement strand
ATGATTGCCGGGCGTGTCTTTTGGATTTCGCCACCAAGGGAGGGATCAAACGATACCCACCAAACCTCACCCCTGCGCGGATGCATCGCCGATCAGTCCTTCGCTCCACTCTTCTGCTTCCCGCTCGCGTGATTCGTCCTGCGACATTTGGGAATAGCCTTCAAGCAGTCCCCCCGGTTGGGCGTAAACCAAAGTCTCAACACGCTCTCGGATTACATTTTCCAATTCTTTAGGCACGACGAACCATGTAGGAATGCCCCTAGCATTGGGCGTTCCCAAACTGGATTCCTGCCCGCCATTCCACCGAATTCCGAGCACGAGATCGCCGTTCCAGTTGAGCTGCGCGACAGCCCACCCGTCTTCCCCGGTTTCGTACAGCACGTCGACCGCACGCAGGGCGCTGCGTGGAGCTAATACAGAGGCGGGTTGGATGTATGGCATGGAAACCTCTTCCCCTTAAGTTAGCTCATATAATAGCTATTTGTCAAGCTATGCCAAAAGCTATAAACATAGCTATAAACCCTTTGGCCTTGCCTCAATTCCTCAACGTCTTTCCCGTCTTCAACGTGAACTGAATCCGTTCCTGCGTCTTCTTTTCTCCACACAATGATTTGAACCCTTCCCGCTCCAAATCCAGGATGAACTGCTCGCTCACTGGCGTACCCGAAGTCACATTCCCTCCGCACAGCACTTCAGCGATCTTGGTCGCCAGCTTCACTTCGTATTCCGTAATGTATTCACCTTGCCGCATCAGATGCACTCCCATCTTCAGCGCCGCCAAAATGTTTTCGCCAGGCGCAGGAATGTCGGTTCGCGGAACCGGAGGCTCGTATCCACCGCGCAGCATTTCTAATGCCCTGGCCTTCGCGTCGGACAGCACGCGCTCACGATTCATCGTGATGCTATCGGCTTCTCGCAGGAATCCGAGCCCGCGTGCTTCATGCGCCGACGTTGCCACTTTCGCGGTAGCAATGGTTTCAAAGACTTTCTTCATTGCTTCCATCATTTCTACAGATTCGCCTCTACCGCCCGGACGAATCGATTCCGCGCTGTCCACCGCACGCAGCAGCATCTCTTTGCATCCCCCAGCGCCAGGCAACAGACCAACTCCCACTTCCACCAATCCCATATAAAGCTCCGCGTGAGGCTGGAGCCCCGCAGAGTGCAGCGAAATTTCCGTGCCCCCACCCAGAGTGAGGCCAAATGGCGCAGCCACCACCGGCTTCGGCGAGAACTTTATCGCTTGGGTCATCCCCTGGAATTGTCGAATCGCTAAATCAACATCGTCCCACTCCTCTTCCTGAATCGACATGAGCAACAACATCAGGTTCGCGCCGACAGAAAAATTCCCCGCATCATTGGTAATGACGAATGCGTCGAAATTGTCGCCCGGGCCCCCTGACTTTAAAGTTTGCGAAATGAGTTGCACAATGTCGCTGCCGATGGTGTTCATCTTGGAATGAAACTCGATGCACCCGACACCGTCCCCCAGATCCACTAAAGAAGCGCCCGAATTCTTTTTGACCACGCTCTTGGATTTCTTCGCCACCTCGACCGACCACACGCCTGCCGGGACTTCCACCGGCTTGTATTCCTTTGCGCCCAGATCGAAATAGTCCCGCCCTGATGCCGCCTTCGGATCGTCTCCATACCAGGATTTCTTTCCAGCCGCGAGCAACTTCTCCACGTTCGCGGCCACCGGCCGATTCTCTTTCTTCATGCGAGCAACGGTACCTTCGATCCCCACCGCATCCCACAATTCGAACGGACCAAGTTCCCAATTGAAGCCCAGACGCATCGCACGATCGATTTCCACTACCCGATCCGCAATTTCTGGGATGCGATTGGCGCAATATGTCCATAGATCGGAAAGAGCCGCCCAAAGAAATTGTCCAGCCTTATCACCCTTTTGCGGTGCGCCTCCGTCGAATCCGAGCAACATGCGCACCCGTGTCCCAGTTTCTTCGACGTTCTTCGCCATATCGAGTGCAGGAAACTTAGGTTTCTGGCGCGGATGGTACTGAAGCGTTCTCCAGTCAAGGGCGAGCCGTTCCTCTTCTTTCCCTGCCGCACCTTTTTTATAGAACCCACCTTTGGTTTTATCGCCCAGCCATTTGCGCTCGAGCATTTGCCTGAAAAAATCAGGAAGCTGGAGATCGCTGCGTTCGTCGTGTACGTTCTGCGTCATGTTGGCAACAACGTGACCCAGAATGTCCAGACCAACCAGATCAATAGTGCGGAAAGTCCCCGACTTGGGCCAGCCGAGCGCTTGCCCAGTGAGCGCGTCGACATCTTCAATGCTCAGGTCCAACTCCTGCATCAGTCGCATGACGTTCAACACAGAAAACGTCCCGATACGGTTAGCAATGAAGTTAGGAGTGTCCTTGGCGAAGACGATGCCTTTGCCCATTTGCACATCGGAGAAGTGGACAACCGTGTCCAGCGCCGCCCGGTCAGTTTCCGCGGTAGGAATAATTTCCAGCAACCGCATATAGCGCGGAGGATTGAAAAAATGTGTGCCAAACCACGATCGCCGGAAATCGTCAGAGAACCCTTCAGCAATCTTCCCCACCGGCAGTCCGCTGGTGTTGGTAGTGATGATCGTGCCCGGCCGTCGTATCGCTTCCACCTTCTTGAGCAGACCGCGCTTGATCTCGAGATTCTCCACTACTGCCTCGATGATCCAGTCAACCTCCGCCAGTCGTTTCAGATCATCGTCAAAGTTGCCGACCGTAACCAGTCGCGTCAGGGAAGACTCAAAAAAAGCAGCAGGCTTGGATTTTTTTGCCGCCTCCAGCCCCGCAGCGGCAATTTTATTTCTCGCCGCCCCGTCCGCATCCGGAGGCACAATATCCAGCAGATAGCTGGGAACGCCTGCATTAGCGAAATGGGCGGCGATACGAGCGCCCATAGTCCCGGCCCCCAGAACAGCAACTTTATGAATTCGCTTCATAGGGATATTGGGTTGCAACCGTAGCGCCGGCGTCACGCCGGCAACTTAGAAAGCATCTCGACCCCGCAGTTCAAGATAGCAGCGCTGACCCCAGAATTCACCAATCTCAATCCGGGAAGTACCCGACCTCACGAGATGAGCTTCGCAAGCAGGAATGCCGCCGACGCCGCCAGCCCGCCGATCACCACCGTTTGTGACGCACTACGAAGCGGATGAGTTCCAGTAAATCGTCCTTTGATGTATCCAAAGATTCCGAGCGCTGCCAGTGTAACAATGGCAGAAAATATCAATCCCCGGGTTGCGTTCCCGGAAAGTATGACGTAAGGCAGTAACGGAATAAATCCTCCCGCAACGTAGGACCCCGCAATGGTCGCAGCACTAGTGACGGCGCGCCGCGGATCCGGCGCCTCCAGCCCCAACTCATACCGCATCATGAAATCCACCCACGCCTCCGGCCGATGGCTAAGCGCCTCAATCACCGGCTTGCTTTCTTCGGATGTAAGCCCGTAGGCCTCAAACACCCGATGCACTTCCGCCTTCTCCTCTTCCGGCATTTCTTTAACCTCGCGCTGCTCCCGAACACGTTCCTGCTCGTAATGTTCCGCATCTCCACGCGCTGCCAGATACCCGCCAAGCCCCATCGCAATCGACCCGGCAGCAATTTCCGCCAACCCTCCCACCACGATCAACTTGGTGTCTTGCACTGCGCCCGAAAGTCCGGCAGCCAGGGCAAAAGGCACAGTCAGGCCGTCGGCCATGCCAATCACCACGTCACGTACAAAAAGTCCGGCAGTAAAATGTTTCTCAATATGTGGGGCACGCGGCATTGCCTCAAACCTCCGGATGATTTTGCAGATATTCCTGAGCCCGGCGAATCACATCACGTTCCCCCCGATACGCCAGCTTCAGGCCAGCGTCTTCGAGCGGAATCCATAAAGCACGTTTGACCTCGATGCGCATGGCAGAGTCAATGTCGTCGATATTACCCGACTGGTATTTCAGCAAATAAAAACTGACGATCTTAAAAACCCGCTGCTGGTCTCCCCAGGAGCGCACATAAACATACTTGATATCCGTCAGTTTGGTGATCGGAGTTGCGAGCAGCCCCGTTTCCTCCCGCACCTCGCGAATGGCCGTCTGGTCGGGCTTTTCACCCGGGTCCACCAATCCCTTGGGCAAGGCGAGTAACACTTTTTGTGATCGTTTCTTTGCAGTCTTGACCCCCGCCGGCGGCTCCTTCTGAGGCTCAATCGCGGCCATCTCCCACCCCTCCGGGCTGCGCCGTATTACCACCCCTCCCGCCGAGATCTCTCGAACCATGCGCCCCAACTTATCAGGATCAGTGCACTTAGTCATGTCGCCATAAAATCGTCGCAGGTAACCTCTCGGAAGTAACGTGAAAAGACAAGCACCCTGTGGAAACATCTATGCCAGCGTTGGCATCTCAGTTGCTAGATAGATGTTTGGGGGACCGGGAAAGCCGGTAAAACGGGGGTCCCATGAAGAGTCTGGGTAAGATCATTCGGTCGGTACAGGCCTTCGGACGCGAAGTTACAGGCCTTTCCCCCACTTCGCAGCATGTCGAAGATTCCCCTTCCATCGGATTGGCCCTCGGCGGCGGATTCGCTCGCGGTATCGCCCACGTCGGCGTTCTGAAAGTCCTCGAAGAAGAAAATATCCCCATACAATTTATTGCCGGAACCAGCGTCGGCGCCCTTATTGGCGCAGCCTATTGCAGCGGAGTTTCTGCCGCGGAGCTGGAACAGATCGCCACTCGCGTGCGCTTCAAACATTTCGCCCGCTGGACCCTTTCCCGCTACGGATTCGCCAGCAACCAGCGCATGATCGGTTTCCTCAACAGCATTTTGAAGGTCAAGACTTTCGAAGAATTACTTATCCCTCTAGCCGTGACCGCAACGGATTTCTCCACCGGCGAAGGCGTAGTCTTCCAATCCGGACCGCTGGTCGACCCCGTGCGCGCCAGTTGCGCCTACCCCGGAATGTTCCTCCCCGTAATGTTTAAAGGACGCCTGTTAGTAGACGGCATGCTCGCCCACGCAGTTCCGACCATACCTCTGCGCGTAATGGGTGCGCAGCGGGTGCTGGCAGTTCACTTGCGAGGTCACTGGACGAGTGGCGAGGGACCACGTCATTTATTCGACGTCATCGGCCAATGTTTCGCCATCGCTCAAGAAATGAATTGCGATCTATGGAAGAAGGCCGCCGATCTGGTTTTGGAACCAGATGTAAATGGCTACAAATACGACGCCTTCGAATACAGCCCCGCCTTGGTACGCGCCGGCGAACTAGCCACTCGCGCCGCACTTCCCGAAATCCGCAAATGGCTGGAGCCTGTTCCGACCCCTACGAAAGTCCGCAAACCGCGCATCACGCAACCGGCCACCATGCCTGCTGATTGATTGTTTTGAAAGGGCACGACTTCAGTCGTGCTACTAGCCACCGCTAACACGGCTTTGGCCGCAGGATGCCTTAAACCCAACGAGTGCTTCGTGCTCTCCTGTCGGGCGGTCGCGCCCCGGAGGGGCAAAATAATTTAGCCCAGCGCTTCAGCGCTGGGTGGATGCGGAAGGGTGCGACCTCAGTTGTGCCCACAAAACAATAAAATTACGGCGCTAAGAAGGCATTTCTAAAGCGTCGAGATGAAGGCCCTGAGAATGTTCAGGGTCGAGGCGCTGGGCTAAATTATTTTGTTCCTCAGGGACGCGGTCACAATATTCGTTTGCGGCGGCAATTGCCTCATCTGTGATGTTGCGTTTTAGGGGAGAACGTGACACACAACCCGCGGCCCCACGCTACTTCATCACCCCACGCTGCGCGATCCCAATGTTATCCCGGGTCGTGTTCTTGACCAGATACATCATCTCGTCAGCCTGCCGGATGATGTCATGCGGACTCTTGGCATCATGCGGATAGGTAGCGACGCCGATGGAAGCGCGCACATTCAAATTCAATCCTTCTTCCTTGCAGAACATGCTGGTGCGCAGATTGTCACGCAAACGTTTGGCGACTACCAGGGCGGCGTCCTTTCCCGTCTGCGGCAGCAGAATTACAAATTCATCGCCTCCATAGCGGAAGGCGTAATCAATCAGGCGAAGCTGGGCTTTGACGAGATATCCAATTTCTGCCAGCAACTTACTTCCAATCAGATGTCCGTGAGTGTCGTTCACCTGCTTGAAATGATCGAGGTCGATAAACAGCACGGTAAATTCATATCCAAAGCGCGAAGACCGGTAGACTTCGGTCTCCAGCGTCTTGTAGAGATGCCGAGCGTTGTAAAGCCCGGTGCAATCATCCGTGATCGTCAGTTCCTGAATCTTCTCGACTGAACGGGCGTTCTCAATGGCGATGGCAGCGTAGTCACAAAGCGACTGCAGGAAAAAAATCTCCGGATCGCTGAAGTGATCCATGTCGACGTTCACCAGTTGAATGACCCCCAACACTCGCAGCTTGGAGCGCACCGGAAAACAGATAATGGAGCGTGTTTCCCACTGCGTCATATCGTCAATGCGTTTGGCGAACCGAGGGTCGGCCATCACGTCGGGAACAATCAGCCGCTCGCCATGCTTGGCCACCCAGCCGGCAATGCCTTCTCCCACCTTGAGGCGCACGTTTTTGAGGGCTTCCGACGCCGCTCCCACCGCGATTGCAAAGTACAGTTCGTTAGGCGCTTCATCCACCATAAGCAGGGACCACGTGTCCGGACGGAAGTATTCCGCCATCTTTTCCATGATGGTTTGCAGGATCGAATCCAGGTCCAGTGACGAGGTCAGAGCCTTGGCTACATCATGGAAGATGTTTAATTCCTGTAGCTTACGGTCCGCACCGGTGACCTTGGTCATGGAACTGCAGCCTCGATAAAAGAAAGGAAGTGCTCGAATTATATGCGGCAGGCCGAAGCCCCAGCAATCAACCTTAGTAACCGGAACCTGTGAAGCCAAGTCCTGCCCGATTCAAGCCGCAATTGATACCGTCCGATATCAAACTGGATGAGGGCTCGGAATAAACCGAGTTTTTGGGTGGGGCGCGACTTTAGTCGCGCCGTTAAGCCAACAAGAACTGCGGCTTCAGCCGCTGGGGGACGTCCGTGAGAAATACCTCTGTGCCCTCTGTGGTTCATGCTTCTTGGGGGTTGAAGAATTTCATGCGTATCACAGACAAAGGTACCTTATATTTGCTACCAGTAAAGACAACCGGCAGGAGAGCGGTCGAGTGGAATCGTTCGGCGCGCGATTAAAGAAAGAACGCGAGCAGCGTGGAATTACGCTGGATGACATCGCTCTGTCCACCAAGATCGGAAAGCGATTCCTGTCCGCTTTAGAGGAAGAGCACTTCGAACAGCTTCCAGGCGGTATCTTCAGCAAAGGTTTCGTGCGTGCCTACGCTCGCCACCTGGGCATCGACGAAGAACAAGCCGTAGCCGATTACTTGAGCGCCACCACCCCAAGTTCCCCACAGCAGACATCGCAGACGCCCCAGAACGATTTGCCGCCGGAAGTTGCCCAGCAACTGGAAGACCGTGAAACTGAGCGCACAGCGCCTGTGCCTTGGGCCTTATTCGCTGGCTTGTTGCTGATTGCTGCGCTGGGCTTTGCCCTCTGGGGTGTCTACTCGAGACAAAAGGGGAAACGGAACAATGCGGTAGCTCCCGTTCAGGCTGCAAACGTTCCGGGCTTAGCGGTCTCCCACGCCAATGGTCAAAGCCAACCGTCCAACGCAATCCCGGGAGCATTCACCGTACTGATCAAAGCCCGCGAAGACTCTTGGGTGTCGATCACCGCCGACGGCAGACAACTCTTGGAACAAGTCCTGGTAGCGCCAGCCGAAAAATCCGTCGAAGCACGCAACCAAATCGTAATCAAGGCGGGCAGTATCGGCGCCTTGGAATTTTCGTTTAACGGCAAGCGACTCCCGGTCCAGGGAGACTATGAGGAAGTAAAAACTTTGACCTTTGACGTTAATGGCCTGCATCCAACAACACCCAAACCCTCATCACCAACCGCGCAGTCGCTTCCACCACGCGGTTAGTGTTGTCATTCCGAGCGGCGTAAAGCCGTCGAGGAATCGTAATCCCGGCAAGGAACCGGGCGGGTAAGGATTGCCGAGACCCTCGCGTAGAGTTGCTGAATGCTAACTCCTGAACTGAGAACTAAGAACTGAGAGCTGACTACTGAATACTTCCGTTAAGTTCACACCAACCACCACCTGCCGCACCCAGGCCCCATT
>DATHJP010000039.1:0-3424 GCA_035489695.1 Terriglobales bacterium | reverse complement strand
AAGCTGGTTACTTTACCTGATAACACACTCATATTTCGCGGCAAAAGTGTGCACGTTGGCGTCGTGGACGCCAAGGGCGTTGTGCAACTCCGTGACGTGAAGGTCGGACGGGACTTCGGCGTTCAGTCAGAAATCCTAAGCGGCGTGACTGAATCCGACAAGGTAATCGTCAACCCCTCGGACTCCCTTACAACCGGAACAACCGTCCGCCTCGCCACGACCACTCCCGCAGCTTCGCCCAGTCGTGAAGCGCCGAAGAAATGATATTCGCATCCTTGGTTCGTAACGGGAGGAGCCCCCGACTGTCTCAAACTATCACTTACAAACAAGTTTACAGACGAGTCTCCTGAAAGAGGATGCCGACGGATCTGCTGTCCGAGTAAAGGCAACACCCATGGCACTCGTTTGGAAAGATGCAGCGGCCGCAACATGGCTTTCGTATGACGAATCTAGTTCGATCGCGCGGCGACGCAGCGTAGCCGCGCAAAGCCAGTTGTGAGTAACATGGCCGCCGCGCTCAGAAAGGCGGCGGAAAACGTAGATATCTCGCTACCTCCAAAGAGGGAGTGAACCTCCCCTCACGAGTAGCACTACAAAATCCCTCGGATGTGCAATGGCAGCAGACGCAACCGGCGTCGCTAGTCCTCGTATGAAATCAACCGACCGATCCACAGCGTCACTATTCACCACTTCGACATCGAATCCCAATGTGAAGGAGCCGGCCCTGAATAAGGTCGAGACTCTGCAGGGCAACTTGGAAGAGAGAGTTAAACCTTTAAAAAGTTTTCTCAGCCGCCGTTCCTTTTTAGGCAAGTCACTTGCTATGGGAGCAGGAACACTGGGCGCCGGACTGTTGGCTAATGCCCCCACAGCGAGAGCGCAGCAAGCCGCCCCCACGCAGGGAGATTTTGACATTCTTCGATTTCTGGCGGCAGCAGAACTCATCGAAGCCGATTTGTGGCAGCAATACAACGAACTCGCCGGCATCCAAGACGGCGAAGTCCCAGGTGGGACAGGGAATCCAGCCTACACCCGTGCCGTGCAAGTATTGGATGGAGACATGGACCAGTATATCCATGATAACACCGACGATGAGATCACCCACGCCGCGTTCCTTAACGCCTATCTGACTTCGAAAGGGGCCGAGCCCGTCAATCTGGATCAGTTTCGTACCCTGCCGAGCAGTCAGGCAACCGACGCCCAGCAAATCGGCCGACTCACCAATCTGATGCAGCTTACCGTGGATACCAGTTGGTGGACGCGCTACCGCGTCTCCGGCAAAAACCCGGATTTCGGAGATACTTTCGCGCAAGCCATCCCAGGCTTATTTGCCGGGCAATTTCCAGCGATTCCGCGCAACAACGCCGACCTCAGTCCCCCCAAGCACCTACAAGCGATCGCCAACACGGCCGGCTTCCACTTTGGGTTTATCGAGCAAGGCGGCACCAGCCTTTATCCATCTCTGGCTCAGCGGGTCACCGACCCGGAAGTGTTGCGAATCCTGCTCAGCATCGGCCCCACCGAGGCAATGCACTTTCAGACGTGGCACGACAAAGCCGGCAATGCACCTCCGCTGACCGACCCCACCAACGGCTTGGTGTTTCCGGACCTCAATTCCCCTCCGTTTGGCGGGGAGGAGTTCCAGACCAACCTGATCATGCCCGAACCCACCATATTCCTTAGGCGCACGTTCCCGATCGTCTCGATCGTTCGTCCGACCAATACAGCCGGAGCTGCAATGGCCGCGCTCAATGCCTTGACCGCGGACGGCCTGTTCATTGGTCAAACGCCGGCGTTTGTTGCTTTCCTACGCCAGCTGGCGCACGCAGCGGATCAGGCCTGACGCGGGTGATGAAGTGCTGTAACAACAAATAACAACAACAACAAATAAAAACCAAAATAATGAAATTAAGCATCATCGTAAAAAAGATCGGCATGTTAATCGCCTTAGTTTTTGTCATGGGAGCCCTTGCTCAATCGGTCCTGGCCCAGAACTTGGTGAGGTTCAGTGGAGGGATCGGCGATATTTCCACTGGTTCAACAAATACCACGGTGCGAGGCGTCGCAGCCGCTGGCCAGATCTGGGTGATCCGCGACCTTGCAGCCGACGTGAGGCAAAATGGGAGCATCCGGCTCGACGGCCGGGGCCTCCTTCTAGGCGCAGGCGATGCCGTCGGAAGCAACGGCAATGCGAGCGTATTTGCGACGCTGTTCTGCGCAAATGACGGGAATGTCCAACACAGCTCAAATCCTGCAGGCGTCCCGCTTGACGTGGATGGCGATTTTCGCATTGACGACACGCTTTCGCCTGCACCGCCGAATCCTTGCACTAATCCAGTGCTCCTGATCCGTGTGACGCCCAGCGGAGCTTGGTTTGCTGCGGGCATCCCGAAGCTCGATTAGCCCCGATGGAAGACGGCATATCAAATGTGTGCGCTTCTGCCGTAGGTGGACAATATTTGGGCATTGCAGTTTGGCCATGATGCCATCCCGAACAACGGTGCGCATAAACCAACTCTTCTTTACAGCGGGCCCGGACAGTTATGCAAACGGCCTGTTTGGAGTGATCACGGTTGGACCCTAGAGCGCGGCAATTCCAAGTCGCGCAGGCAGGCGAGTTTTGAGGGGGAGACAGTCGTCGGTGGCACTAAGCTGCCGACGACTCGCCGGCTTTAACGAGAAGAGCGGGCATCTATTAGGCACTTAACCCCGATAATGGCAACCTCGTTTGCACGACCCGTTGAGTCAGGCGGTCGCTTGGAAGGGAGTAACGAACTGCCTCGAAAGGCCGGCAGCTGGTGTGTTCGTTATGATGCTCCCTAAAGCTAGCTGTATGAACCAATCTCATAAACAGGAGGCGGTGCGTTGCAAGAAATTTAAGGCTGCCAGCCGCGAGGAGGAAGGCTATCCGCATCCATCTTCGACCGACCAAGCGACGTGACAACAGCACAGATCTGTACGCCTTGAGCGAGGATATTATGGTGCCATTGATTGGCTGTTCGCCCTGACGTTCTACTCGCCGAGCCCCCTCAAAAGTGGCAAGGCCGGTACCCTCACCCGCAGCAGAAGAAAATCCCACGAGTGCGCACTGGCCGCCATGGAGTTCCGACTGAACGGTGAATCATGAAAATATTAAATTACGTTTCAGGTAAACTAATCATGGTTGCTATCGCATGCAGCTTTGCTGCAAGCACACCCATTCAGGCGCGAGTCGCCAGATCGAACTCTGCCCTGGCCCGTTCCGAGGATGACGCCCGTTTGGTTGTCACAAGATCAGCCAATTTTGGGACTTTCCAGTACCTCATCTTGTTCGTCGACGGTGTCCACGTTGCGGATTTGGGGCTTGGTCAGAGTTACGATGCGGTGTTGCCCCCCGGGCAGCATGTCTTGTCGGTAAGCACGACTCCACAGGGCTATCGACGTA
>DATHJP010000038.1:0-3055 GCA_035489695.1 Terriglobales bacterium | reverse complement strand
ACTCCTTTTCCTCCTTTTCAGGGCAGGCGGAAGGTATAGGACCATGTCGTGGATCGCGATTGGGATTGTAACGTTCGTGCTCTGGTGCCATGGAAATCCTGGCGGGTGGCAATTCTCTTACCGCTACGCCATGATTCTTCTTCCGTGGATGTTCCTTTTGCTCACAGGCAACGGACCACCCAAGATAACCGTCACCGAAATCTCACTTTTCGCCGTGTCGATCGCGATTAACGGAATAGCGACGTGGTTATTTCTTTGGACCGACACAATTCAACCGTAGCGGACCATTGCCGGTGCATGTCCTCGGGCGAACTGCGGACATGTTTGACGAAAAAAATCATGCGTTTACGATTGGCCCCTGTGTCTGCTACGTCGAAGACCAGTGCGGGTGGTGAATCAGCGAGGACCTAGCTATGCTGGCTCTGATTTATTTCATTCTGGCCGCTCTTGTCGGGGATTTTCTTTGCCGGCGTTTTTACCAGTTTGAATCGGCGGCACACCGGTGTGCTGCAGCAATCCTCGTGGGCTTACTGGTAAGCTCATGGTTCACGTATCTAGTGGGGCTGGCTTTCTTCTGGGCGCCACAGCCTCTCTTATGGGCCAACCTGTTATTCTTTGCAGGTGCGGTCGCGCTTCTGTCCTGGCCTAGATGGAAAGGCAGAATTCTTAAAAGCACTCCGGGCGAAGCTTATCCGAAGCGATCAAATTTGTATCTAACACGTCCTCAGGGATCGAGCATAGCCGATTGGCTACTCATAGCAGGATACGTGGTCCTGGTATCGTGGATGATGTTTGCCTCATTTAATTCCAAGGGCAGCCAGCTACAGATCGCCAACGCTGAATACAGCGATTTCGGACCGAATACCGCGCTGATGCAGAGCTTTGCAGTAGGACACAACTTCCCCACGGAATACCCGCATTTTTCCGGCGACCGGATCCGTTACCACTTCTTGTTTTATTTTCAGGCGGGAAACCTGGAGTTTCTCGGACTCAATCCAGCGCGGAGCCTGAACCTACTCTGCATAAGCACAATCGTAGCGATGCTGGTGATCGTCATGACGCTCGGGGAAGTGCTTTTCAATTCGCGCGCAGTCGGTCGCCTTGGGTCGCTACTCTTTTTCTTTTTCGGTTCGCTTTCTTACGTCCCGTTTCTTCAGAAGCAAGCTTCGGTTCGCGCGGCTATCCAGGCGATCACGCATCAACGGGACTACCTTCCAACGATCTTTCCGTGGCGCGGGGAAGCGTGGGGTACGTGGTCTCAGGTGACTTATCTCAATCAGCGTCACTTCGCCTTCGCGATCGGGATACTCCTTCTCGTTCTGGTTTTTCTCGTGATCCGCTACCGCGCGGTGGCGCCTAAAGGCAAACTACATCGTTTTAGAACTCATCTCGTAAATTCGATTCGGTCATTCACGAGCCGAGGGCGGCCAGGCGCCGTTGGCGCACACCAAACAGTGGAGACAGCCAGCCCTGAGAATGTTTCGATTTCTGACGCCGGCTCTGGTGATGCAATCACCGCGGAGCCAAACGCGGCGACGGAAACCGCAATGAACACAGTCTCTGACGATGCTTCGCTCTCGGAAGTTTTTGCAGAATCACAAAAGCAGATGGCTGCAGTCTCGGAAGGCGAGGACGCTTCGCACGGCGAAGCGGCTACAGCAGTAACCGCGGAAGCGAACCAAGAAAATGTTGATGCGTCGGGATCGCCGGAACCTCTTCGCGCTACGCTGCCAGGATTCATTTTTTCGGGTGCCCTTCTGGGTTTACTGCCGATGTGGAACAGCGCGGTGTTTCTTGCTGCTGCAGCGATTCTCGGATTGTTATTCATCCTGTGTCCGCTTCGACTTCATATGCTGGCGCTAGCCGTTACAGCAGGATTGATCGCATTGCCTCAGATGCTCTTTCTGAGCACTGGCAGCGGTAGAGTGCCGATGCCAAAGCTCCTTCATTGGGGCTATACCGTCGAGAATCCTACCGCCGTCACAGTGGCAAAGTATCTAGGCTTCACCTTCGGGTTTAAGTGGTTGTTAATTGCGCTGGCTCTGGTTCTTGCGACTAGTCTGCAAAGGCGATTTTTCCTGGCAGCCCTAAGCCTTATTGCAGTTGCCTTTTCTTTCCAGTTCACGATTGAGGTGCTGGCTAATCAAAAATTCATTCACGTCTGGGTGATTATCGCCAACTTGTTCGTCGCGTTTGCGCTCTGGCGATTGTGGCGTTTCTCACTGGGGGGAACCACTCTGCCCGGGAAATTCGTTGCGGTTGTTCTTTTTCTGCTAGTTGTTGCAGGTGGCGTCATTGATTTTTTCCCGATTCATAACACTGGGTGGAGCGAGGTAACGTATCGCAATGATGCGCTGATCGATTGGCTCAAGAAGAACACTTCACCGCGAGATATTTTTCTAACAGATCGATTTGTTACGCATCCGATCCTGATGGCAGGACGTCGCGTCTTTTACGGCTGGCCTTACTACGCATGGTCTGCAGGTTACGACGCCAGTAAGCGCGACAGAGTTTACACAGAGCTTTTCGAGAACAAGGATCCCTGGAAAGTGTACCATCTTTTGAAAGAGAATGGCATCACATACGTGGGGTACGACGGCGCTGTTCGCCAGGCTCAGTTCATTAAGCGACCTAACGAACAGCTTTATGCCACTTATTTTCCGAAGGTGTTTGAAGACAGCAGGATTAATGGGCTAGTAATCTACAAGGTGCCGGATACGCCGCCGCCTCAGCTTAGCTCCCTGCCTGAAGGTCTGACGAACATGTTTGAAGGCGGCAGAGGAACCGGAAAAGGCGAATTTGATTCCCCGACTGCAATTGCCGTTGATCCTAACGGAAACGTTTTGGTTGCCGACACAAAGAATGGGCGCATCGAAAAATTTTCGCCGACGGGCGGTTTTCTCAGCGCTATCGGCACCAAAGGAACAGGCCATGGACAATTAGAAGAGCCGAACGGAATCGCAGTCGATGGCGCTGGCAACATCTACGTGGCAGAAATCGGCCACAATCATCGCGTCCAGAAATTGGCGCCCGACGGAACCTTTATCGCTGAGTG
>DATHJP010000037.1:0-3561 GCA_035489695.1 Terriglobales bacterium | reverse complement strand
GTCTCTTAAACCGCAGAGCACGGGGCAGCACCGTGGCGACCCACCATTTCGGAGGAGGAGCGCGGATTGAAAAATGCATGAGAAGCCTTGCGTGCCCAGCGCGGCGAATAAAGCTTCTGCCTTCCGCTTCCTCCTCCGTTTCGTTTCAACACTCCCGTAGCTCAATGTATAGAGCGCCGCGCTTCGAACGCGGAGGTTGCAGGCAAGAGTCCTCCCGGGAGTGCCAATTTCATTTTCGATATGCGATTGACGATTGACGATTTTTGCCGCGTTAGCCCAACTACCAGAGGCGTTCCGCTCAGACCGGAGAGGTTGTGGGTGGAAATCCCTCACGCGGCACCATTTCGCCCACGTAGTCCAACGCAGAGACGGCGCACTTAAAACGCGCAAAGTGCCGGTGCAAGTCCGGCCGTGGGCACCACCGCGTGTAGCCCAATGAAGAGGCGTTCCGCTCAAGACGGAAATGTTGCAGGTGCAAGTCCTGCCACGCGGACCAATTTGGAATGTCAACCGGTCAAGCGAGCCGGGCCTGTTTGCTAAACAGTGCGTGCCTTCGGGCAAGTGGTGCAAGTCCACGGCATTCCGCCAGGCTTTGCAGGCGGCCACCAATGCGCGCGTATCTCAAAGAGAGACGGACTTATACCCCGCATCGCAACTAGATCAGTGCCGGGTTCCGGAGCTTATGCGGACGCGCGTACCATTTCGAACTCCTGAACGCGAAGTAGGTCAAGCCCCCCGCTTCAAAAATCAGGCGCTGGCGAACGCTTTGGAGCAGGCGCAAGACCTGCCTACATTTTCTGACGCTTATTTTTCCTTCGTGAAAGCCATCGGCCGACCGCCGCGTTTTAGGATCATTTGTTTTTTCGCGGCGTCGAACTCAAAAGTTACTTTCCCGCCGAAGAGTTGAAATTTATCCGGTGCCGTCGCTTCGAGCGCGGCAGCGCTTTCACTGCCCGGCTGAACGAAGAGCGTCCCGCCGTCCCTCGTGATGGTCCATTTCTTGGGGGCGTCGGGGCTGGAATAAACGCCGACGTATTTCTCCAGAACTTCTGGGTTGACGGCGATCATTTCGAAGGCGGGAATCTCGAACGGTTTACCGTAGTAGATGTCGATCACGCCGCTGACAATGTCCTTGACCGGGTGAACCTTCGCGTTGGTGGTGTAGGCGACCACTAGCTTTTCTTCCGGCTGGTAAGCCAGCCACGATCCGTAATTGTCGCCGCCGCCGGTGTTCCCGTAGAAGGTCTTGCCGGCGAACGTGAAGGTCACCATTCCGAGCCCCTCGTCGTCCCTCATCGTTTTCATCTGATCGAGGCTCTGCTGAGAGATCAATTTCAGGTCAAACAGCGCCTCGATGAATTTGGCCATGTCGCCGGGGGTTGAAATAAGCTGGAACCCGATGCTCGGATGGGTTTCAAAACCCTGTTTCCAGTCGCTGCCGGTATTGATATAGGTCAGAGCTTCGCCTTTGTTCACATCGATGCGTCCGGTAGCGATGTATGTATCCTTGAGCCCTATCTTGGAGTTGATTCGTTCCTCAAGAGCCTGGTCGTAGGGTTTGCCGGTTAGCTTTTCAAGGATAAGGCCTAAAAGGAAATAGCCGGAATTGCTGTAGGAATTCTTCGTGTCCGGCTCGAATTCAGGGGTGCCTTTGACGATCAGCGCGAGCATTTCATCCTTGGTTACTGGTTCTCCAGGTTTCCAGGTTGCCTGATCGCGCCTTACGTTCGGGATACCGCTGCGATGCGAGAGGATTTGCAGAATGGTAATTTTCTGGGCGTTTGGAACCCGCGGGAAGAACTTGTCGAGGGTGTCGGTCAGCTTCAGTTTTCCTTCCTCGACAAGCTGCAGGATCATCACGGCGGTGAACGTTTTTGTGATCGAAGCGATCCGGAATCTGTTCGCCGCAGTCAGAGGTTTCTTTTCGGCTCCGTTGATCTGGCTGTAGCCGATGGCGCGGGTGTAAAGAACCTTGCCGTCTTTGGCGATGACGAGGCTCCCCATCGCCTTGTTCTTTTCCGCGAGCCGGTCAAAAAACTGGTCGAGTTTGGCTTTGTCCAGCGTCTGCGCGTAGCCTGCGGTGAAGAAGGCCAGTGTCAGTAAGGTTGCGAATAATGTTTTTGTTTTCATATGTATCGGAACAGTGGCGGAAAGAGGATCACAACCATCGCCGCCCACGCGCCGTAGACCGGCAGGTAATCCGTCTGCCATTTTTCAAGGGAGGTGAACGACCCGCGCCCTCTCAGGAAGCGGAGGTAGAGCACGGCAGACCACGCCAGGTTGACCAGAAGAATCACGTTCATCCCCAGCACAGCCACGCGATTCGGGCTGAAGCCGAACTCGGATATGCGCGCGCCTATGGCCCACAGCGCCACCGCGTCAGCCAGCAGCGCACTCACCACCAGCACGACCTGCATTACATCGAAGGTGCCGGGAGGCAACCGGGGGTCCCGGGCGGAGATGGAATAGAGCAGAAGGCCGAGCACCACCATCAGGAGCCCGTCGAATGCCATGAGCATGTCCCGCTCGATGTTGATTCCGCGTCCGGTAAAGAGCAGCGTCGCGAGAAACGCAACGAGCAACGCGGCGAACAGGGGTGTGAACAGGCGCGTCAACACCGGCGCCATGTTCTCGATCACGCTTTGCTTTGCCTCCACCAGCCAGGAGGCGACGACAACGGCCCCGGCCGCTCCGCACGGTATCAACCACGACTGGACGAATGGCTCGGCGTTGATCCCGATGATTTTGAACAGCATCATCAGGAACGCCGTGAACACGCCGCCGCCGAAGGCGATCAGGGCGTAGTAGATGAAGAGCTCACCCGAGAATCGAATGAAGTCCATGCGTCCCGCGACCTGGCTCCAGCGGTCGGCGGCGTATGCGATACCCACCGCCAGCCAGAGCGCGATGGGCAGGTGCAGGGCTGTGAGCACCTCGATGGAGCCTCGCGGGGCGAAGGGATAGACGTTGGCGAAGACGGCGGCCGCGACCAACGCCACCGCCAGCCAACGAAGAGTCCTGGGGGCGAGTTTCCGTTTCCACGCGAAGTAGCCGATCAGCATTGGCAGGACGAAGAGGCTCGCGTTGCGGGTGTAGAAACCGGCGTTCGCGTCCTTAAACGGAATTCCGAAGAGCGTCGGGACCTTGAGGGCCACGGCCGCAGCTACCGCAAGACAAAAGGCGACGATGGCGTCCGTTCGACCCGGCGCTCGCAACTCTCCGGAATCCGAAGGCACGAGCACGAGCTGCTTCCAGAGGCGGTCCGAGTGCTCGCGCGCGAACTCCCGAGAGAGGGCGTCGAGGTTGCCCATGCGCTTCACCGCCACCAGGAAGGCTTCATCGGTCGCGAGACCTGCATCGACGAGACCCGCGACCTGCTCGCGCAGATGGTCTTCCAGCTCCGCTACGTCGACAGAGTGGATTGCCTGTCGGCGGTGGAGGTAGCTCCGCCATTGGTCGATCTGCTCCTCGAGCGATACCGCGTGACGTGGAGTCTGCATGTCAGGCTTGCTGTGGCAGTGGCGCGGCTGACGCCGCGTTGTTGGCCGGACCGGGAATGGA
>DATHJP010000036.1:0-3506 GCA_035489695.1 Terriglobales bacterium | reverse complement strand
CTGCCAGCATCGGCTGTTCTTCTCGCAAGTCGAATATTGCGACAACCTCATCTTCCATCGCCGTGCGGCACTGGATAATCTTGGCCAACGCCTGCTCGATGCCAATCGAACAATCGGGCAGCCGAACAAGATCACCATGATCTTCGGTCGCAAGGTCACCAAGCAATATCGGGGTAAGCTGCAAACCGAGATCGAGGACATGAACCTTCCAAATCCGGTGGTTCGCAGCCACTATCGCAACGGCTTCATCAAGCAATACGTTCGCGATCACATCATCCTGCGGACCGAGGCCGCGAGCAACAACGTCAACGACTACGGCGTCAACAAGGCCGTCGAAAATCTGCCTGTCCTCCAAAAATCCCTCTCGGCGATCAACGATAATTACCTCAACGTCCAGCAGGACATTTTGGAAACCTTTGTCGATCGCGGCCAGTTGCGAAAGCTCGCCGAGCCAACCATCACATCGACCGGAAAGCGCATTCCGGGCCTCAAGCTCGATCATCCTCGGCAACTCGCACTGATGCACGCGCTTGTACGCTTCGCACACATTGCGGCCGCCAATACCTTCACCACCTCCGAAATCCATCCCGCCGTCATCAAAGCGCTCGGCTGCGCCCCCGACAACTACACGCTCGCCTCGCTCCGCTATGATCTCTCGAAACTCCGAGCCAAAGGTCTTGTCGCCAAACTTCCGAACTCTCGACGCTATCAACTGCGTCCGCAGGGGTACTCGATATGCTTGGTGTTCCTGAAGCTCTTCGAACGGGTCTATGCTCCGCTCACGGCAGGCCTCCTCAGCCCCCTCAAAGCTGATAAAAGACTCGAATCCCAGAGGCGATCTCAGCTCGATCGCCTCTATCAGCGCGTCATCGACGATCTCGATACCCTCGTCCGAGCCGTCGGCCTAAAAGCGGCGTGACTTCAACCTCAAACGAGAACAAAATCCCCACTACAGGCTCAATAACGGTCTAATACTTTTGGAAAGAATACCTTTTGGAACCGTGTCAGCTCGGCTCGAACCGGAGCGTGTCCTTGAAATTGCGGAGCGGCGAGACGAGTAGCGTAGCGCCGAGATGCGTAACGTGGCATCCATTAGCTCGATGTCGCATTCCGTCACACGCGAATGGATCGATCGGCGCAGCATGATCCGATCAACGGCAAATTCAATTCACGAATTATCAACGCGTGGAGGTTTAGCACAACCGCTGGTAACCGAAGGTGCAGGCTTGGTTGTCGGCATCGCTGATCTCGATCCATCGGGTTTATCACCACTTGTGATTCAACGCGCGCTCGTTAGCGTCCCACAAGTAAGTTATACCAGACCGCATGACGTGCAGAGCGAGAAGGAACGTCTGCTTTCGGCGTGCGCCGTGACAAGGCGGCGCTTTCCAGTGGGTGCAAGCCCCACCCGGCAATCGCTCCAGCCGGAAGCAATCGGAGCAGTCATGGAGGTAACGAAGTGACCGAAGCCTTCGATTAGCGTGTCACGAATTGGTGACAGCGCGAGTGTGCAGGCCGCAACGCGAGTGAACGCTGAGCAAGCCTCGAAAAGGACGATGTGCAGGTCGACCCGACGGCCATATCGGGGAAGGCTGAAATGGCTGGGCAAGTTGAGCGAAGATTACGCCCTGCTGCTACACCGGGGTATTGGCGGCTGCATGTACACAAGGAAAGCGTACGCAACACGGGAAGCCCCAAGGCGAGGTCAGCGATGACCAACCGAACGCCCGCGAGGGACAGGTCGGGCGCCTTGGGGTGGCGGAGAGGTTCGCAGTACCGCTGAAGCCGGGTAACGCCGGTGGAGGGAAGGGACCTCAGTTCAAGACAGACGCAACAAGTGGTGAGGGATTTGGAGATTGGGCAACCTATCAACTCCGAAAACTGTTCAGAAACTGCAGAAGGCGTTGCACGCGAAAGCGAAGGCAGAAGCCGGCTATCGCTTCTACGTGCTGTACGACAAGATCAGCCGTGAGGACATTCTGGCTCATGCGTTTGCCCAGTGCCGCTCCAACAAGGGCGCACCGGGGGTAGACGGTCAGGACTTCGCGGACATCGAGGCGTATGGCGTCGAGCGGTGGCTTGGCGAACTGGCGCTTGCGCTCAGGCAGGAGACTTACCGACCGGACCCCATCAGAAGAGTGTTCATCCCGAAGGCCAACGGCAAACTCAGGCCGCTGGGCATCTCGACCCTGCGGGATCGAGTCTGCATGACAGCAGCGATGCTGGTGCTGGAACCGATCTTCGAAGCCGACCTTCCACCCGAACAGTACGCGTACCGTCCCGGGCGCAATGCCCAACAGGCGGTGGTCAAGGTGGAAGGGCTACTGTTCCGTGGTCACCCGGAAGTCGTCGATGCCGACCTCGCGGACTACTTCGGAAGCATCCCCCATGCCGAGTTACTACAGTCGGTAGCGCGACGGATCGTCGATCGGCGCGTGCTGCATCTGATCAAGATGTGGCTGGAATGCCCCGTGGAAGAAACCGATGATCGAGGAAGGAAGACACGCACGACCGAAGCCCGGGACAACCGCCGCGGCATTCCGCAGGGTTCACCCATCTCACCGTTGCTGGCGAATATATATATGCGCCGGTTCGTGCTGGGATGGAAGAAGCTCAGGCTGGAGCAGCGCCTCGGCAGTCGTATCGTGACTTATGCCGATGATCTTGTGATCCTGTGCAAGAATGGCAAAGCCGATGAGGCATTGCAACAACTGCGCGAGATCATGAGTAAGCTGAAGCTCACGGTCAACGAGGAGAAGACACGAATCTGCAAGGTCCCGGAAGGAGAGTTCGATTTTCTGGGCTACACGTTCGGACGAATGTATTCTGCGAGAACCGGCCAGGCGCGCCTGGGTTACCGGCCATCGAAGAAGAGCATCAAGCGCATGGTTGAGCAAATCCATGCACTGACCGACCGAACGGGGACATGGCAAGAAACCACAAAGCTGGTGGGCAAGGTGAACCGCACGCTGCGCGGATGGGCGAACTACTTCCAAGTAGGCACCGTCAGCAAAGCATATCGGGCACTCGACAGCTACACAGCGATGCGGTTGCGCCGGTGGTTGCAGTTCAAGCACAAAACCAGGCGTCGCAAGGGCGGGAGCTATCCACTCTCGCATCTTTACGGGCACTTTGGGCTCGTACGCCTGAGCAGGCTTGGGCACGACGTGCCGTGGGTGAAGGCGTGAAGTTTTGTCCGAGAGCTGGATGCGGGAAATCTGCACGTCCAGTTCGATGAGCGGGGTGTGAAAACGGGGTCATGGTCGAACCAATAAGGCACCGCCGAACGAAAGGGGCGGCAACAGATATGTTCGAGCCTAAAGCTACCGCGTCACACCTCGACTCTACGTGCGCCGTGGAAAGGCGGCGCTTTCCAGTGGGTGCAAGCCCCACCCGGCAACCGCTCCAGCCGGAAGCAATCGGAGCAGTCATGGAGGTAACGAAGTGGCTGAAGCCTTCGATTAGCGTGTCACGAATTGGTGACAGCGCGAGTGTGCAGGCCGCAA
>DATHJP010000035.1:0-7800 GCA_035489695.1 Terriglobales bacterium | reverse complement strand
ATGCCGTTTCTTAACTGAATTGCGTCTCCCACGACACTACATAAGCCAAATCCTAACTCTCTCCTTATGACTTCTTAATCCCTCGTTCGTAGCATGGTCCAAACGCCGATTTACGCGCCACCCCAATGAACAACCCAGGTCAACCTACCAGGACGGGTTCCACCCAGCGTGGTTCGGTCGCACAAATTGGATCGGCGATTCAGATCGATTTGAAATGAGTGATGGGATGAAGATTCCTTGTACCCGAAAAAGGCGAGTCCGTTCATCCTAAGGATCACAAGAGGCGCGGGACTTCGCCCTCGATTGCCTCACCACTGCAGGAGTTTGTCGAAAAGGAGAATTTCGAATGTGCTGTAAACGAATGCTTTCGCCTCTGGCCGTCACCCTTGTGCTGGGTATCCTCGCCATTTCCGCCGCGGCACAATCTCTCACGTCCGGTGACATTACTGGGACAGTTACCGACCCAAGTGGTGCGGTTGTCAGTAACGCTGCAGTCACGCTGAAGAACAATCAAACGGGATCCACACAAAGCCACGCGGCCAACGCACAAGGTGTGTATCGTTTCTCGCTGCTGGCCCCTGGCAGCTACACAGTTTCGGCAGAGTCCACCGGATTCGAAACGGTGACTCAAACCACGAGCGTTACGGTCGGCCAAACCACTGAGACAAATATTCAACTGGCGATCTCCGGGAGTGCGACAACCGTCGAGGTTCAAGGCGTGGGCGGGGTCGTACAAGCTGAAAATGGCGATGTCTCAACCTCATTCAGCGAGCAGCAGGTGGCGAATGTTCCCAATCCCGGCAACGACCTGAGCTACATGCTTCAAACCGCGCCGGGAGCAGTGATGAACACGCAGGCCGGCTATGGCAATTCTTCAACCTATGGGCTGCCCGCGACCTCGAACCTTTTCACCGTCAACGGCATGAACGAAAACGATCCGTTCTTGAATCTGAACAATTCCGGGGCGACCAATCTGCTGCTAGGTCAGAATGACGTTCAGGAAGTCACGGTGGTTAATAACGGCTATTCGGCGCAGTACGGAGGACTTGCTGGGGCCAACGTCAATTATGTGACCAAGTCCGGTTCGAACGCGTTTCATGGCAACGCCAACTACTTTTGGAATGGCAGCGTGCTTAATTCAAACAGTTGGTTCAATAACAACGCCGGCGTAGCCAAACCTTTTGACAACGCCAACCAATGGTCAGCCTCGTTGGGCGGACCGATTCGCAAAGACAAGACATTCTTTTTTGTCGACACGGAAGGTCTGCGTGTAGTGCTGCCAACCAGCACTGCCGTCAATATCCCCAGTCCTCTGTTCCAGCAAGTGACCCTGGCCAATTTGCAAGCCAATAATCCGACTGCCGTCCCGTTCTATCAGCAGATGTTCAACCTTTATAACAACGCCAATGGAGCAACCGCGGCAGCACCACTACCCAGCGGCGACCTTGATTGCGGCACCTTCACCGATGCGGCATCCGGCCTGGGAAGCACTGCACCCTGCGGCTTGCAGTTCCGCTCGACCGCGGGTAATCAGACCAACGAATGGCTGTTCAGTGCACGTCTGGACCAGAACATCGGCAACAATGATCGAGCCTACATTCATTTCCGCACCGATCACGGATTGCAGGCTACTTACACTGATCCCATAAATCCAACTTTCAACGGACAGAGCAATCAGCCGCAGTACGAAGGCCAGTTCAACGAGGCTCACACCTTCAGTGCGACTGCGGTGAACCAATTCATCCTTTCCGGATCCTGGTACAGCGCGATTTTCCAGCCAGCCAGCTTGTCGGCTGCGACTGCGCTGATGCCTTTCCGTTTGAGCTTTGCTGGAGGGGCATTCTACGATCTGGGTCGCGACCTTAATGACTGGCCCCAGGGCCGGAACGTCACGCAGTATCAAATCATTGACGACTTTTCGAAAGTGAAGGGTAAGCACAATCTTAAGTTTGGAGTAAATTTCCGGCGCAACGATATTACCGACTATGCTCCCGGTTTCTTCACCACAGGACAAAACGTCGGGGAGGACCTCAACAGCTTCTTCCAGGGGTTGGGGACAACGTTTATCCAGAGCTTCGCCACGAATCCGACGCAACCCGTCGCTGTGTATGGTCTTGGCCTGTATGCTCAGGATGAGTGGAGCGTTCGTCCAAACTTGAAGCTAACCTTCGCGCTGCGAGCCGAACATGACTCCAATCCCGTCTGCCAGACCGACTGCTTTGCCCGTTTGGCGGGCAACTTCCAGGACGTCTCACACGACCCCAACCAGCCCTATAACGCGGCGATATTGACCGGCCTCCACCAGGCCCTGCCCGGCTTCACCGCAATTGATTGGCAGCCGCGATTTGGCTTCGCCTGGAGTCCCAGGGGAGCAGGAACAAGTACGGTGGTTCGCGGCGGGGTAGGAATTTTTAACGACTTCTTTCCCGCGACGGTCGCCGACAGTTTCATGAACAACTCTCCGAATTACAACCAATTCATTGTTGGGCCAGCGCCCTTGTCGCCCGCCGATCTCAATGGTCTGTTGGCGCAAGCTGCCGGCGCAAATCAAGCCTTCATTAATGGATTCGCCAGCGGTGGCACTCTAGCCAGCATTCAGGCGAGCAACCCATTCTTCGTGCCTCCGTCGGTCTTCAACTCGTCCAAGTTCGTCCATGCTCCGCAATACCAGGAGTGGAACCTAGAAGTTCAGCAGGGATTCGGCCAGAAAATGTCGCTGAGCCTCAACTACGTCGGCAATCACGGGATCTGGCAGCCGGTACAAAATGGCGGGCTGAATGCGTTTTGCGACTCATCTTGCCTGGGACAACTCTCCGCCCCCAACCTGGCCACGGTCGCGCAGTTCGCCGGTTTGCCGACGGCGGCGACCGACCCGCGGTTTGGCACCGTCACCGAGGTTTCCAGCGGAGGTATTTCTAATTACAACGGCTTGACGGTTTCGTTCCAGCGCAAGTTCTCAGCCTTGCAACTTCAGGCCAACTACACCTGGAGTCACGCCCTGGATGAGATTTCCAACGGAGGCTTTTTGCCATTCAGCTTCGACACCAATGAAAGCATCTCGAATCCTCAAGACCCGAACGATCTGCGCGCGTTCAACTACGGCAATTCAGATTACGATGTGCGGCATTACTTCAGCTTGAATTACGTCTGGAGCACGCCCAAGCTGACTGGTTGGAAGGGCACCCTGGCGAGTTGGACGGTTTCTGGCACGCT
The DNA here is from genome assembly GCA_035489695.1 of Terriglobales bacterium. Taxonomy (GTDB): domain Bacteria; phylum Acidobacteriota; class Terriglobia; order Terriglobales; family Acidobacteriaceae; genus 40CM-3-55-5. The sequence goes on along the minus strand of DATHJP010000035.1, from coordinate 4,587 downwards.
GTTTGCCCGCACCGGCTTGCCTCTCACGGTGATTGATTCGAACGCCACCGGTATTCTGAATGGCTTCAATTACGGGACCACGAACGGGTTCAACGTATTTGCCAACTCCACGGCGGAAGGCACTCTCACTTGCGACTCCAGCGCGGTCAGCACACCTTGTCTGACGACGGCGCAATTTAGTCCTGCCGTCACCGGATTCGGCCAGCAGCGCCGTAATCAGATTTACGGCCCGAAGTATTTTGATACCGATCTTTCGGTTATGAAGAACTTCAACATCCCGCGCTGGGAGGCCGGCAAAATAGGAATCGGTCTCCAGTTCTTCAATCTTTTCAACCATCCGAACTTCGATCAACCAGTGGGCGATGTGACAAGCCCAAGCTTCGGAACAATTCAGAGCAACGTGAGCGTCCCCACCAGCATATTGGGATCGTTCCTGGGAGGCGATGCTTCACCGCGGCTCATTCAGGTCAAGGCCATGCTGAGCTTCTAGGTTGATCTAATTTCGTCCGAGCGGGCGGCTCTCAAAGGCCGCCCGAAGATCGTCTGGACGACGAACGGAATCACACTGGCTCGCTGCTGGGGGAACAAACCCAAGGTGAAGTAACGTCGCACTGTTCTTCGGGTTGCTAGACTCTGTTCGGGAATAAGAACTAGGATACGCACCAAGCGTATGAAAAGAATGGTCGGGACGGGCAGATTTGAACTGCCGACCCCTCGCACCCCAAGTTGAGCCGTTTAGCGGGCGTGAGCGAAGCGGGAGCCCGCTGGCGAAATCCTGAACGAAGTGAAGGACCCTGCCGACAGCGTTTGAAAAGGTTGGTCGGGACGGGCAGATTTGAACTGCCGACCCCTCGCACCCCAAGCGAGTGCTCTACCAGGCTGAGCCACGTCCCGACGGTAGGAAGCCGCTGTAGCAGTAAACCAAAGCGGCGGGGCTGACCAAAGAATTTTACACCAGCCAAACGACTTTCGTCCGGGTCAGCCTTGCCTGAATGCGTTCCTGCTGGTTGGGCTAACGTAGAAGAGCGGCCCTTTTAGGGCCGCGTTACGAATGAGGTGAGATTGGCTTTAGCTCCCGCGGGCGCCTTGGGGTGTTGCACCGCGGCTCAAGCCCATTTCAAAAGGCGCCTTGGCGCGGCGCTAAACAGCTTGTGCTCACTTTCTTCCCGCTCTCTTCCGCCCGCGTTGTGGCTCTTCCTCAAGCAGCGCGAACTGGATCTTCTTCTCTACCGGATCGATGCGATCCACGATCACGCGTACCTTCTGCCCCAGGCGATAAGTCTTGTGACTACGCTGGCCGATGATCTCGCGTGTATTTTCGTGATACATGTAGCGATCGTCGGTAAGTGTGGCCAGCGGCACTAGCCCTTCGACGAAAAGATCGGTCAACTCCACAAAGAATCCGAATTTGGTCACGCTGATGATCAGGCCATCGAAGTCTTCGCCGACGCGGTCTTCCATGAATTTCGCTTTCTTCCATTCCATGAGTTCGCGTTCAGCGTCATCGGCGCGGCGTTCGGATTGGCTGGACTCTTCCCCAATATCGTGAAGTTCTTCTATGGGGATGGGCCCACCAACAGCTTTTAATGATTGCTGATGACTGGCATGATCGCGACGCTTCGACCATGGCGATGGTTTGCTGGTGCCTGCCTCTCGAGTTTCGTCTTCATCGCTGGAGCGCTGTCGCCCCGAAACGCCGATCGCTACTTCTCCATCCCGCGTTTCTGCTGAGTCGCGCAGAACATCTTTCAAGATTCGATGAATGATGAGATCTGGATAACGCCGGATCGGCGACGTGAAATGGGTATAAGTCGGCGCCGCCAGCGCGAAGTGGCCGAGGTTTTCTTCCGAATAGCGCGCCTGCTTCAGCGAACGCAACATCAAGTAGGAAAGAATTCTTTCTTCTGGCTTGCCGGCAATCTTCTCCGTCAACTTCTGGTACATGCGCGGTGTGATGTGCACTTCTTTCGGGATTTCAATTTCCCGTGCACGCTTGCCCGTGCCATAACTGGCTCGACGATCCGTCTTGGGCTGTATCCGTTGAATGGGCAGCGGACCGACGCCCAGCGAGTAGCCGAAAGTCGCGGCAATGATTTCAAAGTCGTAAACGCGCTTGGCGTCCGGCTTCTCGTGTATACGGTATAGCGAACCGACGCGCTTGTTTTCCAGATATGCGGCGACAGTCTCGTTGGCTGAGAGCATGAATTCTTCGATGATGCGGTTCGCGATATTGCGCTCCGACCGGGTAATGCTCTTCATCAAACCATGTTCATCGAACTCGATCACTGGCTCGGGCAGATCGAAATCGATCGAGCCGCGGCGCTCGCGCTTACGATTCAGGATCATGGCCAGCTCACGCATGGTCTCGAACAAGTCCACCAGGCTGGCGTAGCGCTTGCGAAGAACGGCGTCTCCGTCGAGCACTGCCTTTACGTCTGTGTAGGTCATGCGCTCCATGGAACGAATCACGCCTGGACACAATTCGCAGCCCAGAATTTCTCCGCGATGATCGATTTCCATCACGCACGACATAACCAGTCGGTCCACCTGCGGACGCAGGCTGCAAATATCAGTCGAGAGCTCGAGCGGAAGCATAGGTACAGCGCGGTCAGGAAAATAGACGCTGGTGCCGCGCAGGCGTGCCTCCTGATCGATTGCCGAATCCGGAGTGACGTACTGGCCTACATCCGCGATATGCACTTGCAACTCGAAGTTGCCGTTTTTCAAATGTCGCACGGTAACCGCATCATCAAAATCGCGCGCCGTCTCGCCATCGATAGTGACAATCGGCAGTGCCCGGAAGTCGCGTCGCTTCTTCAATTCGCTCGCGGGAATAAGCGGTTCCGCCTCCTGCGCTTCCTCGAGAACTTCTGGCGGAAATCGATGTGGCAAGTGATGCTTGCGGATCATGATTTCAACATCCAGGCCGAAATCATCTTCGAAGCCCAGAATCTCGACTACACGTCCGCGCGGATTCTGCGTGGCGGTAGGCCAGTCCGTGATCTCGACGTCCACCACAACGTTTTCCAGATTGTCCGGCCGCGTGCGGGCGACTTCTTCCCCCAGCACGCGATGCACGCTCTTCTTAGTCTTTTTTTTCTGGCCGTCATCGCTGGCTTTTTCCGGAAGCTCAAGTCCCGGCGGGATGACGATCACCTGCGAGATTTTCTGATCAATCGGTGTCACATAGTTGTGGCGATTGCCATAGTGGAAGAGACCGACCACGGTAGAGTGGGCGCGATGGAGCGGCCGCACGATGCGACCCTCAGCGCGACCATCAGGACGAAATGCGGTGATCTCGACCAGCACGCGATCGCTATGCATAGCGGAACCAACAGCAGGCGGTGGGATGAAAATATCTCCGCTGAGGCGGGCTTTCAGACGTTCATCGAGCGAGCTGGCGTCGGGTATGACAAAGCCGAAGCCGTCGCGATGCATGCTCAAGCGGCCCACGATAAGGTTCTTGTTCGTTGCAGCTTGGGGAATTGCATAGCGATCGGAATCCACTTGGACCAGTTGTTTGCTGCTCACTAAACGCTTCAGGCGTTCGGAAAGTTCGCGGCGAGCGTCGCCATGAATCCCCATTTCGCGCACCAGCTGTTTGAATCCTGCGGTGCGCTTGGGTTGGTGTTCAATCTTCTTGAGAATGGCAGCATCGGAGATCATGGCGGTTACTTTCCGGATACAGAACTGCGAGGATCTTGGCTAATTACCGGGCGTACCCTTTCAGTAAACACCGTTGCAGGTGCAGTTAAGTGGATAAGAACTGCCGATTCAAGCGGAAATTACATTGTAGTAAGAGGCCGAAACTGGCACAAGGGGACGGCAAACCAAAGATGTTGCACCAACGATCCTCATCAACCTCAATAACATCAATGAAAACCCGATTTTCCACAGTCAGAAATGCAGACTTGCGGAGTACAATTCGGTTTGGTCACCGAAATGCGAGTTTGACCCCGAATCCATCATCAGGAAAGGACCTTTTGCCACATGTGGAAGCCCACAAATCAGCCCATGACTCCAACCCGGCCGGGTGAGCCGGAGCGTCCCGCCATGCCTACACCGACGAGCTCTGCCGTGAGCGAAGCTCCCACGGTAACGCGTCCGGTAACCAGCACCACCACCACGACCGCGGACCAGGCTACGATCGGCAAATCGCTGGTGATCAAGGGCGAAGTGACCGGTTCCGAATCCTTGTATATTGACGGGCGGGTGGAAGGTTCCATCAATCTTTCAGGCAATCGCGTGACCGTGGGCCGCAATGGCGTGGTCTCGGCCAATATCAATGCGCGTGAGATCGTCGTGCTGGGCAAAGTGCGCGGCAATCTAACCGCCAGCGACCGGGTGGATATTCGCAGCGATGGTTCCCTCACCGGCGACGTCGTGGCGGCCCGCATCTCGATTGAAGATGGCGCGTTTTTCAAGGGCGGGATCGATATCCGCAAGGCCGGCCAGAAACCCAATGGGGAAGAATTGCCGAAGACGATGAATACCCCGGGCGAAGTGGCGACCGCAGCGCGCGCGTAATTTCTGTCGACGACGGGCCTCCCGTGGTTTCCCGGGTAGGCCCGTTTCTATTTCTGCCCG
>DATHJP010000034.1:0-2541 GCA_035489695.1 Terriglobales bacterium | reverse complement strand
CCGCACTCTCCATGATTCTTTTGGCCAACGCCGTCCAGGCCGCGCCGGTCGGTTTAGCTGCCACGATTTCAAGAGCCGCCGCCCTTGCCGGGCCAACGATCGCTCCCACCGCAACTGTACCGCCACCAAAGTCATTGCCATGACCACAGTGCAAAAGATGCATCCAATTGCTTTTTCTGATATAAGTGTAGGCATCGCCAAACGGCTTGGATTGTTTGGGTTTGCGCTGATTTCCAAGGGGAAAAGGCTGGTGCCAGAGGAGGGATTTGAACCCCCGACCAAAGGCTTATGAGTCCTCTGCTCTACCACTGAGCTACTCTGGCGGAACATCCTTTAGATAAATGACTTGGGACGTATCTGCAGCAATACATTTTCTCCACTTGTAACCCGTACTTGTCACCCTATAGATAAGGCATGAAAAAGTACCGTGGAAAAGCCTCGAAACCGGCTGGGAAGTCGGTCTTTCACAAGGTCGCTGAGAATCCGTATCGGATCGAATCATCCGGCGGATACTATTCACTGGTAAAACGAGCGGGCAAGCAGTTTCGGTGCTCCCTGAAAACCAAGGACCGAAATTTGGCAGAGCGACGCTTGGGCGAACTCAGAGACCCTGGAGGAAGGCCAAGAGTTGATCATTCGGCCGATAACGGCCCGGACGCCCGTGGAGCGGCGCTGTCTTGGCCAGGGCTTGCTCTTTGAGTTCGAGATTGGCGTGCAGATAGACCTGGGTGGTTTCCATGGATTCGTGGCCCAACCAAAGAGCGATGACAGATCGGTCGACTCCATGTTGGAGCAAATTCATCGCCAAGCTGTGTCGGCTATGCCGCTAGCGGCATAGCCGCCACATTTGTGCCATGGCTTTGTTGCAAGCCGGCACCGAATTGACCGTCATCCGCGACTATCTGGGCCACAGCTCGATCGCTAGCACCGGCCGGTATCTGCAAACCAATCTGGAGATGAAGCACGAAGTCCTGAACCGCTTCTGGAAGCGTTCGGGATTGTCTCTCAAGGAGCCCAAACAATGGCGTCCAAGCCCTGGACTGCTTCGCTTCCTAGAGTCCATCTGAAGACCACTCCGCCAAAGCTCGATATTATTCAGAGCATTTCACGCGGCAAAGGAGCCAATGGCGCGGCAAACGCCGATTCAATCTGGATAGAAACTTACTCCGGATAATCAAAGTAGCACGCCGGCCTGTTAAGCCACTTGTCCTGGTGCGAGTCCAAGTCTGGCAGCCAGTCTGCGAACGACTCGCGCAGTCGGCCAGCTCGTAAACCTTCCGATCCGGATTTCTGATCGGATGAATTGTGCCTCGCATAGTCCGACGCAAAAAAGAGGCCGGTATCGAACCGGCCTCCGTGAAAAATCCGTCGAAATCCGCCCGGCCTAAGGTGTCGGGGTAACGGCGAGCACTCGCGGATTGTAGGCAATGCTGCCGCCGCTCGGGTCGAGGAACTCCAATAGCAGCGTCGTGGTTTCGTGGGGATGAAGGACGTTATCGCCGCCCACGCTAATGCTGACGCAAGGGCTGCCAAGCGGCGCGAGAACAGCCGTCGTGCCGTCGGCATCGAGCAGCATGGCATTGGCGCTAAGGTCGTCCAGCACGAGCCACAGAGGTGCGGGCATCGGACTTGTTCCGGTGTTCATGATGTGCACGAGTTGAGAATAAGTGTGCGTGTGACGGTTGAACACCAGACCTTCAGCAGTCACCGACGCGTTTGAAGGAGTCGGAATTGCTCCTGACACGAACAGGTCGCTCAAATCGTTGACGGTTGCGACGTTGTTGTAGCCGCCGAATACATCGGTCTCGCTTAGTGGAATAGGATTGTTGATAAGTGGCAGTTCAAAGATTTCCTCCATGGTCTTGATGTCCGAGGAATGGTTCATCGGCACGGCGCTGGCGTAGGCATTCCCCTTGGCCAGCGGCGAGATGACGATTTCTGGGATGGTGCGGCTGGTGTCGTCGCCGCCTTCGGTTTCATCCCACCAGATGATGATGATGCCGTTGTCCTGATAAGCGGGCGTGGCCATGATTTGTGGGATAACGGTGGCAAGGAAGTTGTCGCCTTGCGCGATGGCCGCCTGGCTGCCGGTGTAATGGATACTCTGATAGGTAAACCCGCCTTTCAACGTGCTATGGGCGTCGTTGAACTGGTTTGGCGTGATCCAGTTGTATTGCCCGACCGCGTTGTTATTGAGGTCGTCGAACAATTGAGCGAGCGGATAGACGTTCTGGAGGAGTGTGTCGGCGAAGAAGGCCATCGGGTTGTATTTGACGGCGTAATTGTATTTGGTCGTGCCATAGCATGGGTTGATCGGGCCGTTCGTCCCCGATGCGCTGTTAGTAGGACTCAAGCTCAATTGGACGTCTTCCTGATAATTTTTCCATGAGATGCCGGCCGCAATGAACTGGGCGGTAAGGTGTGGAACATCGAAGATGTTGCCCGTCGACGGTTTGGGATCGGCGTCGCTGTGGAAGCCGAAATCGGTGCCAGCTTCGGCCCAAATGTAGTTCGGCTCGGACGGATGAGCTCCTTTGCCGG
>DATHJP010000033.1:0-2874 GCA_035489695.1 Terriglobales bacterium | reverse complement strand
TTCCTCCTTGGTGAGAACGAACATTAAGTTCGGAATAGCACCTAGCTAACGATTATTGGTCTAGGAAGGCCCGCGACTAGGTGCGACCAGCAAACACCAGAAAAGACAGCCATACGGTCAACATGGCGTCAACAGGGCTTTAGCCTATCGGCCACTGAGAAAACAATTTCTTTTGCCACCCCCGTGGGGACTAGGGTATGCCACCCCCGGGAACTTCAGAGAGGAAGGGCTGTGGGTTCGTCGTCGTCAACGATGACAGTGCGCAGTTTCATTCAGCCGTTCGAAATGGAATTTTGATTGTGATAGTGAAACCGGATTCGTTGTCGATCTCGAGAGCACCTTGCTGGCCGTAGAGCTCATGCAAACGCGCGCGGGTGGTCGACAAGCCGATGCCTTCTTTAAGCGGTGCGCCTTGCGGAATTCCCGGGCCGCTGTCGGCGACGCTCAGCCGAACAAAATTTCCATCGTGCGAGGCACAGATGTCGATCTTACCACGATTGGGACTTGGCTCGATCGCGTATTTGACCGCATTCTCGACCAACGGTTGCAGGAGAAGAGCCGGCATCGAGGCGCTGAGCACGTCCCGCGCAATTTGGAATTCATAACGCACACGCTCGCCGTATCGCACCCGCATAATTTCGAGATATTTTTTGGTGAACTCGATCTCGTGCCGAAGCGGCACCTGCGTTTCGCCGCTGGTTTCGAGCGAAAAACGGAGGAGATCGCCGAGCATGGTGAGAACGGAATCGGCCTTGTCTGGAGATTGGTGCACGAGACCTGCAATGGTGTTGAGGGTGTTGAAGAGAAAATGCGGTTGCAGTTGCGCTTGCAGTGCTTGCAAGCGCGCTCTCGCCAATTGGCCGGCGCGAATTTCCGCGCGCCGATAGAAACGCAACGTGTGTGCGGCACTCACAATCATGACATAGATTGGGATTTCGACGCTGGTAAGATGGAAAAAATCCCAGCCGGATGGCGGTGGCTCGAGCGGCGGTTTTGCCTGCGGTCCGAAGTTTTTCGCAGAGAGCGGCGGCGAATCGCGATGCGGAACGGGCCCGGGATCGACAAGGATTTTCCACTGATGAATTCCAAAGATGACCAAACCACCCACTAGGGAATGCAACAGCAAGTTTTTTATCCAGGTTCCGCGATCGATGAGATGACGTGTAGCGAAGCGGAATACCAAAGGCGTAAGCAGAGCCCAGGGTAATTGGTCGCGGATAGATGCATGCAGTGCCTTCGTCCAGGGAATGTCGGTGCCACCGACGAAATTCACGCCAAGGACAAACCCTACCAACCCCCAGCCGAGGAACGACAGCGCCCAGGCTCTGAGCAGGGGAATGAAGGGGCGAAAAAATTTCACGGGTACAACCTAGGCATTGTGCTAAAGCTTTCGCAAAGGCCGTGCAGTCGGTCAGTTACCGGCCGGAATCGTTTGCTGAATCAGGACCCGTTATGCGGTAGCAACGGCGTGAGCGTTGGCAAAGACGTAGTTTGCCACTGGGCGACCCTGCGCGATGCCCTCGGGTTTATTGTTTAACATTTCTTAGACCCTCCTGTTCGTGCGTAGATCCAGATTTCTTCGCGTGGTGAAGCGAAGCGAGCGTTCGCGCTGCGATGGCGCAATCGTTATGGGATGAACGCCGGGCTTTTTGTGATGAAATAGCCTGTGCTGCGCTGGCGGCGCCGTTCATCCCATTATCAAGCGGGTTTGTCCCCAATCTTTTGGTGCGCGCGGACATGAGTCCGATTCATCGCGTCACCATGAAAACGTGTTTTCCTAAAATGCGGCGGCTTCGAAAGATCACATCACTCCAAGCTGGAGGTACGTCGATGGACGAGGGAAACAAATTAAGGGAGGGGAAAATGATAAGCCTAAAAAATAAAACCGTCTCCGTAGAGACTAGGGATAGCTGTAAGACACCAACATTGAAAATTGGAACTACCATGAAACGTTTACCAGCAATTCTCATTTTCCTTCTAGCTAATAGCGCGTTTGCGCTGAATGCGCCCTCTAATCTCTCCGCTGCAGGCGCTTCGACCCGAATTGATCTCACTTGGCGGGACAACTCAACGGTCGAGGATGGCTTTCAAATCTTTAGGTCACGCGACAATATCAACTTCAGCAAAGTAGCAAGCGTGGGTCAGGACGTGACCCGCTATTCCAGCACAGGGCTACTGGCTAATGCGAAGTATTATTTCAAGGTACGTAGCTACACGAATACCGGGACGGTCAGCTCCTTTACTAACGTGGCTGCGGCGACTACTACATCCGCCTCACCAACGCCAACACCCACACCCACAGCATCAGGCGGGATAGCGTCGAGATATCCCGGGGACAGAGGTATTGGCTATGATCCGGACGTGATTTTGGCGGACGATTTTGAGTCTTACACGAACGTAAGCCAGCTTACGCTCAAATGGAGCAAGGTTGCGCACCCTGAGCATGTGCGAATCGCCACCGAAACCGGGACTCATTTCGCCGGGGCAAAGGCAGTGGAAATGTCTCTGCCAATAAGTTCCAAGGAGGTTGGTGCTGCACTAGAGAAGGATGTAAAAACGGATACTCTTTTTGTGCGAGTGTATGAGAAGTGGGCAAGCAACTATTACGTAACGGGATCTAACCATAACGGCATTCACATCTCAGGTGGAACTCTTGCTGGTCCTGGCACGCCAGCCCCCGACAACGGGACAGGTTTTTTCATTTTCCTACTGCAAAATATCCTGTCAGGACGACAGCCGGCAGGGATGACTCCCCCGGGCTACGATCAAATCTATGCCTATTGGCCGAAGCAGCGGAGCGACTTTGGCGACCACTGGTTTCCGGACGGATGGGTGGTTCCCCCGGGCGGGAAAGGAGACTGGCTGCTTTACCCA
>DATHJP010000032.1:0-4165 GCA_035489695.1 Terriglobales bacterium | reverse complement strand
GACGGCTGCCCAACGGGCAGCGCCGACGACCGCGTCGGCGTCCGGACGCGGCCACTGTATTTGGTTCAGCACTTGCCAGCGTTCCACGATCCAGTAGCAGCCGATGACGGCAACTACGGCGGACAGGATGATGATGCCTGTCCGCTCAGGAACCAACCGCCTAAACAGCACGAGCCCGGGCAACATGATCGCGAGTACTGCAAGCTGGCCGATTTCGATCCCGATGTTGAATGAGAGCAGCGACAGAAGCAGGTGCGAGCCCGCGAACTGCAACGACTGTCCCAGGGCATTGGAAAAGCCAAAGCCGTGCACCAGCCCGAACATGCCGGCCACAAGCCAACGACGACGCAAGTTGGCTCCAGCGATGTTCTCGATTGCCGTGTAAACGATCGAAGCGGCAATCGCCATTTCGACGAATGGGGGAAACCAGGCGCCTTGTGGCGCCAAGTGAAAAGCGGATGCAAAAAGTGTGATCGAGTGTGCCAGCGTGAAGGCCGTGATCACGGAAATAAGCCCGCGCAGGCGACGGAATGGAATGACCAGACAGAACAGAAACAGCAGATGGTCGATGCCGGTCAGGATGTGGTCGATACCCAGCACGATGAAGCCGCCGGCGGCGTGGTACCAGGCGGGATTGAGGGCCGCAGGCTCTGCTCCGCTGTTGATGATCAAGGCACGACTGCTGTCGTCCACCGGGAGGTAGCGCACCGTCAACATAGCCCCGCTGCCCAGATCGGCCGCAACCTGAGTCTGGATCTTGAACACGGATTTCGGCGAGGAAATCGGATAGGTGAAATGAACGTCGAAGGAACCCTTGTCGTAAAAGATTCGCGTGGTTGGGTCAGGCGGCCGATCCGCCAGTGCCGCCGCTGATTCATAGCTTTCAAACGAACGATCCGTGGGTGGCGACAAGCGACCGCTGGACGACGACGGTGTCAGGCGTACGCCGTCTCCCGAAAGGACAAAACCATCTTCCAGGAGTACTAAAGCGAGCTGCGCCGCAGGCCCCGATGCTCCGACATCATATTGAGCGTCCTTAACGGGGAAAGGCACTCCTCGCAGCAGATCCAGCGGCACGCGAACCACCAGATCCATCTGCCTGGGTTCCACCTTGACGAAAGCATTCATGATGGAATTCATCGGCAGGTCGTGAGCCGCAACTGACGAGCAAACGAGGACCAACGTCAAGAAAAGAGCCGCCATGGACCGCAATCGACTCCTGCGCATGATGAGCACTGGTCTTTGTTCGAACCGCAAAATTGTGGATCGATGCCGCACGCGGCCAGTCCTTTCCGAGTAAAGGCCTTGCTTAGTTCTTGGCCGTTGGCGGGACGCGACCGTTGGCCTGCAAATAGGTGGTTTGCATCGCGAAATGATCGTTCCAAGTTCCCGTAAGCGTCAGGATCGCCATCGCGCGAGATGTCTTAGTGTCCCCTAATACTAGCGTTTCCGACTTATTTGAATCATCGAGTTTCGCGAGCGCAGCGGTACAGAAGTCGAACGAAGCCTTCACCCGCTCTACGAGCTTGTCCTTGGGCTCGGTGTCGTTGATCTTAGGCAGTTCCGGCTCGGCAACCCCGCCGATCTTGGAACAATAAAGGTAATTTCCGACGGCAACATGCAAGGTGAGTTGTCCGAAAGTCATTCCCTCAGGCGACGGTTTAAAGTTGAATTTGTCGGCCGGCATCTCGACGGTCGCGGCGAGGATTTCCTTGCTGCGTTCAGCCAAAGCAACGCGGACAAAGTTGGAGACCTGATTCTTTTCCTGCGCGAGAACCGGAACGCACCATAGACCGGCTAATAGGAAAATCCGCGCAAGGCCCCGCAAACGCGCGTTAAGAGGTAGCGTCATAGCCAGTCGCTCGTCGCTCTGCGTCACCAACATCTTAGAAAAATCGCCCCCAAGGGGCAAACCCCTTGGAGGCTAGTCACCGCAGCTGCCTATAAGGCGCCTGGGACTGCGCGCCTGTGGGCCTATGGGAATTTGGCGAGTTGGGCGCTGATCAGGATATTCAATGCAGTCTGATTTGGGTCCTTGATCGTCGAGCTGATCGATGTCTGCATATTTTGCAGCAGGCTCTTCGCTTGCGCATATTGACCGTTTTCCAGGGCGGTCATTGCCGTGTTGTAGAGGAATATGAGCTTGGAGCGAATCGCCGGCGCTAACGCGGCAGGGACATTAAACTGGGAGTCAGGCAACTGCCCGGTCACTGGCGTGGTGTTGCAAAGGAGTGTTGAGGCGCAGGCTAGTCCCGACTTCAGCCTTCCCCATCCGAAGTCAATCACAAGCGGGTCCACCACCATCAAATTACCAATAACCTGGGACATCCCCGCCACCTGTTGGACAAAATACTCAGGCGAGAATCCCATGGCTCCAGCTTCGGTGTCGATCTGAGAATAAGTTTGCGTCCAGGCGCCCGGCCAATCTCCGGCCAAGCCGACACCAGGAATGGGCGGGTTGTACGACCCGCCCTTATTCAACGGACTTCTAGTCGACCCTTGCAACCCGCCGTGGATACCCGGTTCTACGGCCCCGGCCTTTACCTGAATCCACGGCCAGTTATTGTCGGTGGCGGCTTTGGCGAATGTGTTGATGAACCAACGGTTATTGTTGTTGACGTCTATGTAACTCGTAATAAGTCCGCCTGTCTCCGGGCCCCCAGTGGTGTATTGGTAATCATTGCCGCCAGCTCCTGTTTCGTACGTCGCTCGCCCGCCCATGTGCTCCATTCCAACGGTCGCAACAAACTTTGGCAACAGCTGCGGGTTGATATTGTAATAGTCGTACTGGGGCCAGGCACCTTCAGCGCCAGGCATAAAGTGCCTGGCATCAAAATAGAAAACAAGCGTTCTAGGTCTTTGCGCCTGGGGAATATGGTTGAAGTAGTAGAGCACGCCCAACAATCCCAAGCCGCCATTATCTTCAATGAGGGACATGGCGTCGGTATGGGTCGCGATCATGATCTGCTTATCGTTGGGCGTCCCATAATCCTTGCCCGGCAAATATCCAATGTATGCCTTGCCGTGATCCACCTGAAAATGTGCGATCAGTGTCAACGTACCTGTCTTGCCGGCCTTGGCATCCGCCAATACCTTGGCGCCATTGACTCTGTCCAGGCAGAGGGTGGGCACGTTCGAGTAAACAGTACCCTGTCCGGCGCGCCCGTTCGGCGTGTACACGCTTCGTTGAATCAATCCGAAGGCAGCTTTCGGCGATAAGTCATAAACGATCACCAAGCCTGCTGCGCCCCCCGCGATTGCGGTACTCGCGAAACCATTCACCTGACTGAAGTTAAAGCGCGTGTAGAAAGCGCTTGTCTGACTCATCGGTACGGGAACAAATCGCTCAGGCCACTGGGCATTCGGGTCCTCCCACGACACATCGCCCCAGGCATAACTATTGATGATCGAAGCGGTGTAGGCGTATGGGCCATTCAATCCCGGAACCGCGGCAGGATACGGCGCGGCCGCAGCGACGAGTATCTTGCCGTTCATCTGAGCGGCCGTCGGCGGATTGGCCGGGTCGTAATAGATCATCTGAGCGGTAATCCCCTGCGCGGGCGTAAAGCCAGAGGTCATGCCGTAGCTTGCGACTACCGGCACGGGAGTACCGTCGGTGACAAACTTTTCAACCTCGACGCCGGAACCGTAAGTATGAGTGGCAGGGTCTGGCCAATCGTTCACGATGTAGTGGTCGTAAGGTATGTCGACAGTGTCGATGTCGACGAGCCCGAACTCTTGCGCCGAGGAGATCAGAAAGTCCGTGTAGTGCTGCCAGCCTGGGCTTCCCGCATACGTTGAGCCTCCGAGAGCCTTGTAATGGTTCCAGTCGTCGGCGATTTGTGGCGTTATCATGAACGCGTTGTCAACTTTGGTAATCGCTGGCAGAACCGTATCAGCGAGTGCTGCTCCGACCAGCGTCGCGCTCGCGAATGCGAGCGTAACGGTCGACGAAATAAATGACCTTCTCATATTGATCCTCCTGGCGAAAAGCCGCTTAAAGAATTCCTTCCCCATATACTGTGGTTTACGGAAGGGATGGCAAAAAACAGGTGATTAACTGCCGATACAATTATCAGACCGAGAGCCGGTCGCGAGATCCGGCAACGCGAGATCGCGCCTTTGGCGTTAGGAACTTCATTCGTGGCGAGAACGCACGCCGCGT
>DATHJP010000031.1:0-3304 GCA_035489695.1 Terriglobales bacterium | reverse complement strand
CTTCGAGGGAAGTCATCGTCATCCCGAGCGTTAGTCGAGGGATCCCGTTGCGTTACCTTAAAGCTTCCCAACGGGATTCATTCACTGACGCTCGGAATGACCATTGTAGAGGCGTTTGTGCCAAACGCCTACTCTGTCTCGGTTTGTCGACTGTTCCTACAAAAAATCTTGCGCTGGTGAGGGTGCGAGCGATTGTTTGTAGCCCACTTTTGTGCGGGCGTCGCTCAGTGGTAGAGCACCTCCTTGCCAAGGAGTCCAGTGCGAATTACTTCACATGATCTCACGTGCTCACACCTGTTCATGTCGAGAGTGGAGCACTGAATAGCGCTTATCTCACGTTGTCTCACGCGTGCCGAAAACGGGGCGCGAGTGGATAAAGCAGTGGACAAAGCGCGCGCACGCGCGATGCGTCAGCTTTGTCTACTCGGCTTAGCGGTTATCGGCGACTTGATTGGGTGCCGCTTTGTTCAGTTCGACGGCGGCGCTGACCTTCTGTAGTCCCGCTGTTAAAGCTTCAATCTGCTTCTGCTGCTGGGCGATTTTGGACGATCCGAAGGCGTCTTGCTGCTTGGCCACGGGGAGCAAACTTACCCATCTCCTATGGTCATAGTGACAATTCGGTTCGCCAAAACACACTTTTTTATTATTAAATAAAAAATCGTATTTACTTAACGCGAGCCTCCTGACAAACTGGCAAACACGTCAAGTCTGGAGGGCGCTTTGTCGGTAAAACCAGGCACTTTCCTCTCTTCTCGCAGCGGCGGAAATAAAAGGTGTTCGAAAATTGAAAAAGTTTGTTCTCCCCTGCAGGAATTGCTGCTACCGCAAATCCGAAAGCCGGCTGGCTACATTTGCGGCGCGATTGGCAAATGGCATTTAGGCAGCGCGCCTAATCTGCAACCGGTTCAACGGGGTTTCGATGAGTTCTTCCCTACCCCTACACCATGAATAGCTTAGGAAAATCAATCTACTGGTCGCGTCTTCTGGCTTTCCTTCTCACGCCCCTCGCGCTCACCTTATTTGTGCCTTCATGGCCGGCTCAAGGGACGTCAGGCAAACCGAATATTATTATTATTTTGGCAGACGACCTCGGGTATGGCGATGTCGGTTTCAATGGATGCGCCGACATTCCCACCCCTAATATTGACTCGCTGGCAAGCAACGGCGTTCTCTGCACAGACGGATATGTCACGCACCCATTTTGCAGTCCATCTCGGGCTGCTTTGCTCACAGGTCGATATCAGCAACGGTTTGGCCATGAACATCAGCCTGATATCGCTAACAATGCAGGCGACCCGCTGCTGGGGGTGCCCACGAGCGAGTTGTTCCTACCGCAAATCCTGAAACCTGCCGGTTATGTGTCAGGTTTGATCGGCAAATGGCATTTGGGTGGTGCTCCTAGTGTTCAACCTACGGCGCGTGGGTTCGACGAGTTCTTCGGTTTTCTCCCGGCCCAGAGTACCTACTACAACGCGACAGTATTACGAAATACAACTCCGGTGGTCGAGACCTCTTATTTGACGGACGCGTTTACAAGGGAAGGAGTTTCCTTCATCAATCGCCACGCGACACAGCCATTTTTCCTCCTTATGGCTTACAATGCGCCGCATGCGCCGTATCAACAGCCTCCCCAGATTTACAGGGATCGAGTGGCGAGTATCACAAACCCTACAAGGCAGGTATATGCCGCAATGGTCTGCGCGATAGATGATGGAGTTGGGCAACTTGTGCAAACGCTCCAGAGCCAAAATCTTCTCAATAATACGCTAATTTTCTTTCTCAGCGACAACGGGCCCGAGGTAGGCGGAGGCGGGCGTAGTGCACCGTTGCGAGGATTCAAATTCAACGTTCTCGAAGGAGGTATTCGCGTCCCGTTTGCGATTCAATGGACTGGGCAATTGCCTGCTGGCCTCGTATACACGCAACCAATTTCAGCGCTCGACATCGTAGCAACTGCGACCGCGGCAGCCGGAGTTCCGCTCCCAAGTGACCGCCCGTATGACGGTCTAAACGTAGTGCCGTTTTTGACAGGAAGCCAGGCAAGCCCACAAAGGACACTCTTTTGGCGCGTGTTTGGGCTCGGCAGCACGGGCCCACCGGGTTCACAGGGCACAATTTGGGCGGTACGCAGCGGGCCACTGAAGCTTGTGACAGAAAAGGCCACGGTGGGCCAGCCACCGGCGCTGTACAACCTGCCAAATGACCTGAGCGAAAGCTCCAACCTGGCAAGCAGCCAACCAACGGATGTAAATGCACTGAACACGCTTTACGGACAGTGGAGCACGCAATTGATCTCGCCCCTTTGGATTAACGATTCTGATGGCTTCGCACTGCAACTCGGATCACTCGTCCTCGCGGGCGATTGGGATGGCTTCAATAAAAACGATTCGGCTGCACCCTGGCGATCCACGTTCGTCAGTGCACCATCGAGTCCGACACCGGACGCGCTCGACTGGTTCACCAGTACAGTGCACGTGGCCAGTGTTGGCGGAGACACGACCCCGGGTCTTCATTCGTTCACGCTCATCGGAAACAATAGTTATTCAACTCAATGGGGAGGCGCGACGCTTAACATCGACGCCGTAACAGCTGTGCCCGCGTTTGCAGGGACGTCATTGGGTCCAGCGAACAGCATCTCGTTCGACGACGGCTACTACTATTCGTTTCGTGTAATTGATCACATGGCTCACTTTATCGACCCGCTTGCACTTGCGGTCATGAAAACCTCCGCCCCGCCTGTGACAGTGAGCCGAGGTGGGCAAACTCCAGCAGCGCCTACGCCCAACGATCCGGTAGTCGTCAATATCGTCACCAACCAGCCGAAGTCCGCAGAAGAGCGAATCTTTCTCCGGTGGTCAACCGACTTCTTCATCACATCGCATATGGTCGAAGCCGTTGGCGCCGGAGTTAACTATTCCGCGACAATACCTCCGCAGGCGGCGGGAACGGCGGTGCAGTATCGCATTGTCACATCGACAGCTGATCTTTCGCCGCTTGTCACTTCGGGGTCAATCGACGCGCTTACGCTAGCAAGTAGCGCGGCATTCAAATTCGTAGCAGGCGCTGGAACACCTACTCCTACACCGACTCCGACTGCGACTCCAACTCCCATTCCCACTCCGGCATTGAGCGGATTAACTTACGATGGGGGAGCTCCCTTTGTTAATGGAACGACCTTAACCCAAGGGCAGAGCCATACGATAACGGCACGGGCCAACACGAGCACGCGAAGCGTAGTCTTTAATAGAGACGGCGGCTTGGCAAAGACAGATTCCGCAACTCCTTTTGATATAACCTGGACACC
>DATHJP010000030.1:0-5682 GCA_035489695.1 Terriglobales bacterium | reverse complement strand
ATTGCTAACCAAACTGTCCGAGCAGAAATTCAATGGGGTCACGCCTGATCTGCGCGACAACATTCTGCACTTCTATTCCGATCTTTCTGCTCCCATCAATACCAAGAAAGACAAAGTTAAGTGGCAGAAAGTGTTGAGTTCTTTGGAGGAGTTGAAAGGGGTGACTCCGACGTCGACCCCTCCGCGGCCTGCTTCCAACTGATCTGATATCGCCCGGTCGCAGCCCCTTGTCATCCCTCCCTCGCTTTTGATATCGTTGCCCCCCTCGACTGATTCCTGCCCGACTCTTGCCACTACCGCGGGGACCTATGAAGAAGAACATCACGATCAATATCAACGGAGTTCAGCGCAGCGCTGAGGTGGAACCGCGCCTATTGCTGGTCCACTTTCTGCGGGAAAATGCCGGCCTTACAGGTACTCACATAGGCTGCGAAACTTCACTATGCGGCGCCTGCACCGTGCTGATGGACGGCCGTGCCGTCAAATCCTGCACCGTACTGGGGGTTCAAGCCGATGGCCGCAGCGTCACGACGGTAGAAGGGCTGGCCTCCGGTGATCAGTTGCATCCCCTTCAGAACGGCTTCTGGGAGGAGCACGGCCTGCAATGCGGCTTCTGCACTCCTGGCATGATCATGTGCTCACATGATCTGCTCGACCGCCAGCCCAACCCTTCGGACTCCGACATTCGTGAAGCTCTCAACGGCAATGTATGCCGATGCACTGGATATCAGAACATCGTTGCCGCGGTGAGAAACGCCTCTCGCAGAATGTCCAAGCCGGTCGCGGCGCGCGCGGGAGCGAGGTGACTCTATGACGCGTAACGGAAAATCAAACGGCGCATCGCGTAACGGTGGCAAGGGCAACGGAGGCCAAGGCAACGGCGACGTTCGCTGGTTCGGCCAGAAACTGAAGCGTAAAGAAGACCCGCGCCTTATTAAGGGCATCAGCCACTACACCGACGACTTCAAGCCTGCGGGCATGCTTCATTGCGCCTTCACCCGCTCGCCACACGCTCATGCCGAAATTAAATCCATTCGCACCGACGCTGCCCGCGAGCTGCCTGGCGTAGTAGCAGTCTTCACAGCAGAAGATACGAAAGGTATTGGCCCGGTCCCCTGCGCTATCCAGATGCCAGATCTCAAGGTGCCCAGGCATCCCGTCCTAGCCACCGGCCGAGTCCGGTACGTGGGCGAGCCTGTCGCTGTGATTGTTGCCGAAGACCTGTACACGGCTCGCGACGCCGCCGAACTCGTGGAAGTGGATTACGAACCGCTGCCCGTGGTCACCGACATGGAGAAGGCTCTGGGTAAAGAGACGCCATACGTGCACGAGGTGTTCAAAAGCAATCAGGCTTTCACCCACTCCCTCAAAAATGGGGATGTGGACGCAGCCTTCAAGAAAGCCGATCGAGTGGTAAAGCAGCGCATGATCAATCAGCGCCTCGCTCCAATCGCAATGGAAGCGCGGGCTGTCCTCGCTGAATATCTTCCCGGCGAAAATCGCTTGACCGTGTGGTCCTCAACCCAGATTCCACATCTGCTGAAGACTCAGATCTCCCTGCTGGTTGGTCTGCCCGAAACTGCGGTGCGCGTGATCGCTCCGGAAGTCGGCGGCGGCTTTGGCAGCAAGCTCAACGTTTATGGCGAAGAGGGAATCGTGCCCTGGCTGGCGATGAAGCTAGGCCGTCCCGTGAAATGGGCCGAGACTCGTCGTGAAAACTTCCTCGCTACCATCCACGGCCGCGACACCATTAACTATGTCGAACTCGCATTAAAAAAAGACGGCACGATTCTTGGCCTCCGCGCCCGCATTCTCGCCGACCTGGGTGCTTACCATCAACTTCTAACGCCGCTTATCCCGCAACTTACTGCGCTCATGCACGCGGGTTGCTACAAGATTCCAGCCATCCAGATTGATATCGTCGGCGTTTTCACCAACAAGATGTCCACTGACGCCTACCGCGGCGCCGGCCGTCCCGAGGCGACCTACAACGTCGAACGCATCATGGATATCGCCGCACACGAGTTGGGTATGGACGCCGCCGAATTCCGCCTGAAGAACTTTCCTCAGCCCAACGAATTTCCGTACACGACCATCACCGGCCTCACCTATGACTCGGCGAAATATCAGGAGAGCCTGAAGAAGGCACTGAAACTCGCGGAATACGACAATCTCCGCCGTCGTCAGAAAACCGGATTGAAAGAAGGAAAATATTACGGAGTCGGAGTATCCACTTATGTGGAAATTTGCGCCATCGGTCCCTCTGCGGCGACGCCTGCCGGAGGTTGGGAAAGCGGTACGGTGCGCATCGAGCCCACCGGTAAAGTTACTTTGTTAACCGGCGCTTCGCCACATGGCCAGGGCGAGGAAACGACTTTCGCGCAGCTCATTGCCGACGAACTGGGAATCGATCCTCAGGATGTCAATGTCGTTCACGGTGACACCATGGCTGTCCCATACGGCATTGGAACGTTCGGCAGCCGCGCCACCGCTGTCGGCGGAACCGCAGCCTACATGGCGGCGCAGAAGCTCAAAGCCAAGATGTCGACGCTTGCCGCGCACTTGCTGGGCGTGAAGCCTGCTGACATCACCATTGGCCGCGGCCGTCTCACCGCCGACGGGGGGAAGAAATCCATCTCCTTTGGCGACCTTGTCCTCTCTGCCTATACGGCGCGCAACATTCCTGCCGGATTTGAGCCCGGCATGGAAGCCACACATTTCTTCGAGCCCTCGAATTTCACCTTCCCCTTCGGTTGTCACATTTGTTCCGTGGAAGTGGACGCCGAGACCGGCGAAGTGAAGATCGATAAGTACGTCGCCGTGGACGATTGCGGCAACGTGATCAATCCCATGCTGGTCAACGGACAAATTCACGGAGGTATCGCTCAGGGTCTGGGCCAGGCCATGTGGGAAGAATTGGTCTACAACGACGACGGCCAGCTGCTCACCGGCACCTTGATGGACTACGCTCTTCCTAAAGCTCACTGTTTGCCTGAGTTCACTCTAGGCAGCACGGTCACGCCTTCGCCGGTGAATCCCATGGGCGTGAAAGGTGTTGGCGAGGCCGGCACAATCGCTTCCACACCTTGCGCCGTGAACGCGGTCTGCGACGCGCTGGCGCATCTTGGCGTCCGTCACATCGAAATGCCGCTCAAGCCAGAACGAGTGTGGCGCGCCATCCGGCAGGCACAATCTTCAGCTCCCAAATCGGAAGCGACGAAATCGAAACCACCCGCGAAAGCTACAACCAATGCAAGGAGGCCACGCGCATGATCCCGGCAAACTTCGATTACGAGGCACCCCGCACTCTGACCGACGCGTTGACACTGTTGCAATCGCGTGAGGACGCGAAGATTCTTGCCGGTGGCCACAGTCTGTTGCCGGCCATGAAACTACGGCTGGCGCAGCCCACCTTACTGGTGGATATCGGACGCATCAAGGACTTGAGCTACATTCGTGAAGCAGGCGACCGCATCGCTATCGGCGCGATGACGACCCACGCCGATATCGCGGGATCGCAGCTTCTGCGGAAGGCGTCTCCACTTTTGGCGCTGGCCGCGGCCCACATCGGTGATACCCAAGTTCGCAACCGAGGCACCGTCGGAGGCTCCCTCGCCCAAGCTCATCCCTCAGCGGATTATCCTGCCGCAGTGCTTGCACTTGAGGCCGAGATCGTCGCCCAAAGCGGTTCCGGTGAGCGAGTCATCCCAGCCACAAGTTTCTTCAGCGGAATGTTTTCGACAGCGTTACGCAATGACGAAATTCTCACCGAAGTACGCGTCCCGCGCACCGAAGGCCAGAGAGCAAACTATAAGAAGCACCATCACCCCGCATCGGGATATGCCGTCGTAGGAGTTGCGGTGCTCCTGAAGATGTCGGGAGCCAAAATCGACAACGCTGCGATCGGGATCACCGGAGTTTCTGCCATCGCCTACCGCGCCACTGCCGTGGAAAAAGCTCTCCGTGGCAAATCTACGGGCGAATTCGCTAGCGCCTCAGCCCAGGCAGGTGCAAATGTGGAGTTCATCGGCGACACTTACGCCTCCGCTGAGTACCGCCAGCACCTGGTTACGGTGATGACTCGACGGGCGCTGGAAGAAGCGATGTCCAAAAAATAATCCGATGACGTCCTGAGCCCAGCAGGGGTGAAGGATATTGCTTGCACATCGCGCCTGGCCAAGTCGTAAACATCACGAGGTCCATTTGAACATTCCCGAACGTAAATCCCGTCGCTGGAATGTAATCGGCTCCGGCCTGCTCTGTGCCGCCTTCGCGGTCGTGGTTCTCTATACCAGCCCGCGTGCGTTTTTCAGTCCGCTGGCGCTGGTGGTTGTGGCTGCGATCGGGTTAGCCGCAGTTCTGCTGCAACTGCGTGTAAGGCGCGACGCGGATCGGCGTGTGCGTGGTCCGGTCTGGCTCAATCTTTTAGGAATTCTGCTCGCTGTAACTGCGCTCTTCGCCGACGTTCTCCATCTCAGCTCGGGACTGTTTCAAGTGACCGCCTTGGCCGCCGTCGGATGCTTCTCCATCAGCAGCGTGATTATCATGGAAGCGCTCCGCAAGCATCGCGTTATTCCTAAATGACTGCGGCTGAGTCCATCCTCCTACCTGACGAATTCAACGCCGCCACATACTTCATCGATCGTCATCTGCAAGAGGGACGAGGCGAGAAACTAGCGTTCGAGTGCGAACGAAGTACCGTCAGTTATCGACAGCTTGGCGACCGCGTAAATCGCGCAGGCAATGCGCTCCGTCAACTTGGTGTGCGCGTTGAAGAACGAGTTCTACTGCTCCTGCTGGACACTCCAGAATTCGCCGCCAGCTTCTTCGGCGCCATCAAAATCGGAGCCGTCCCGGTTCCCGTCAACACTCTGCTCAAACCCAGCGACTACCAATACATGCTGAACAATTCGCGGGCACGAGTTGCGATTGTCAGCCAGGCCCTTTATCCGCAGATTCATGCCATCCCCACAGAGAAGCTACGCTATCTGAGACACATTATAGTCGCGGGTGAAGACCCGCCCGCAAATGCTTTGAGTTTCAACCAGCTGCCTGAGCAGCACTCCCCCGAACTTGACGCCGAACCCACAAACAAAGATGACGCCGCTTTCTGGCTCTACTCCTCCGGCTCAACCGGATTTCCCAAAGCCTGCGTCCACCTCCAGCATGACATGGTGGTCTGCTCCGAGCGTTATGCCAAAGGCATCCTGAATATCACCGACGCCGATCGCTGCTTCAGTGTGGCCAAACTTTTCTTCGCCTACGGACTGGGCAATGCCCTCTACTTCCCGCTCGCCGTGGGAGCCACCAGCATCCTCCATTCTGGCCCACCCAAGCCGCAGAATGTGTTTGAAACCATCGAGCGTCACCGCCCCACGTTGCTCTTCTCTGTCCCATCGAATTTTGCTTCCTTACTCGCCTATCACCGCGACGATGGCCGAGAGTTCGATCTTTCTTCCATCCGCTATGCTGTCTCTGCCGGCGAGGCCCTGCCCGCCGCCATCTTCCATCGTTTCAAAGAACGCTTCGGCGTGGAGATCCTCGATGCCATCGGTTCCACCGAAGTCCTGCATATGTTCATCGCCAACGGTCCGGGGGCCGTCCGCCCCGGTTCCAGCGGCCGCATCATTCCCAGCTATGTCGCGAAGATCGTGGACGAAAATAACCAGCCGGTGAAGACCG